>USCN01000007.1 GCA_900553165.1 uncultured Collinsella sp. | reverse complement strand
GGGAAGGATCAGCCACGGCGCCACTTTGCGCACCAAGCTAAACAGGGCGAAGATGCCGCCCTCGTTGTGGTTATCGGCCTTCATGGCGATAACCACGTACTTGACCGTGGTCACGAGCGTCATGGTCCAGATGACAAGCGAAAGCGCTCCCAAGATCATGTCTTCGCTGACGGTACCGATGCCGCCGTTGTTGGCGACGATTGATTTCATGGTGTACATGGGGCTCGTGCCGATGTCGCCATAGACGACGCCGAGCGTTACGAGCAGCATGCCAGCGGAGAGGGGGATGGCTCCGTGCCCGCCTTGACCACGCTGGTCTTGGGGGCTTGCCTCCAGTTTGTTGTGTGCCACGTGGACTCCCTTTGACATCCGGTTATCTGTCTAGGACAGATAATCTTTATGCCGTCTTTATACATACAAGAGCAGTTTGGCACATCGGGTTATTTTAGACAATAATCCTCAGCTGGGGATTATTTATCTACGCAGGTAGCATTTCAAAGCAGGGGCTTTTTAAGCACGTACTGTCTGGGCGATGCCAGCCTTGGCGTTTGCGCGTTTGCCGGCGAGTTCGCAAAAAATCGCGCCGCCGATGATAAGCGCGGCGCCCAGCAGGCGGACCGGTGTTATGGCTTCACCCAAAAGGGCGGCCGAGAACACGACCGCCGAAAGCGGCTCGAGGTAGCCGACGACGGCGACGGTCTGGACGGGCAGCTTGGCGACGGCGCTAAAGTAGAGCAGGCAACCAATGCCGGTGTTGACGACGCCGAGCATAGCGACGGCGTGCCAATCAATACTGGCGGCGACGCCGGCGGACAGGAACGAGGGAGCGCCCTGCGTGATGAGCGTGAGGACCAGTGCGGTCACAAAGGCGGCGCTCACCTGGAGCGTGGAGTTCTCGAGGCCTTCGATGTGTGGCGCACCCTTGCTAGCGATGACCATCAGCGCATAGCAAAATGCCGAGGCGATGCCGCAGGCGATACCCGCAATGGGCATATTGCCGCCTAGACCTTGCGCTGCAATGAGAAAAGCACCGCAAGCAACGGCGATAAAGCCGGCGATTTTGCCTCCGGTCAGCTTTTCGCCAAAGATGAGCGGGGAGAGCGCCATGACAATGATGGGGCCGCAGTAGTACAGCAGCGAGGATACGCCGACGCCGATCGTCTGGTAGGCGCGGAACAGAAAAATCCAGCTGGCGCCCAGCGCGGCTCCCGAGAGGAGGAGGGCTGCGGCTTCGCGGGGGCGAGATGGCGCCTGCAACTTATGGCGTTGGGTGATGGCGAGGATGGTGACAAGCGAGAGTGCGCCCAAAAACGTGCGTAGTAGCACGATATCGGAGCTCGGCAGTGCGATGGCAGCGGCGATGATGCCGTTGGAGCCAAACAATAGCAATGCTGCTAAGTACGTAAACAGACCGTTGTTCATGCGCTGACATCCCCTCTATATCCGAGCAACTTCACTATGGGTGAACTGGCTTTAGAAGAAAAGCGAATATAATGCATGGCTGACATGACAAAAGCTCATGCAAGGATGGAGGACTGCCGTGGAAACGAATATTCAAAAGATGCAGGTGCTGCTCGAGACAGTGCGCGCCGGAAGCTTTACGCGCGCCGCCGAGCGCCTGAGCTATTCGCAATCGGGCGTGAGCCGTATGGTGGCCGATCTTGAGGCCGATTGGGGCTTTAAGGTGCTCGACCGCAGTCGCGAGGGCGTGGCTCTTTCTGCTGACGGGCGACAGGTCATGCCGGCTGTCGAGGCGCTCTGCGAGGAATTCGTTCGCTTGCAGCGACGCGTGGATGAGATGCGTGGGCTCATGCGCGGCAAAATCTGCATCGGTACGTTTTCGAGCGTGGCGACCCACGTGCTGCCGCCGGTGATTGCTCGTTTTCGTGCCGATTATCCAGACATTGATTACGAGCTGCTGATGGGCGACTATTCAGAGATTGAACAATGGGTGGCAGAGGGCCGCTGCGATCTGGGCTTTATCCCGCATGAGCCCCGAGAAAATGGCATGACGTCGCGGTCTTTGGTGCGCGACGAGTTGATGGCGGTAGTGCCGGCAGACTCTTTGCTTGCCACTGAAGAGGTCGTCTCTCTTGCCGATTTGGCCAACGAGCAGTTTATTCTGCTGGAACGCGGCACCGATGATGAGATTACGCCGCTGTTTCGTCGGGCGGGGCTGACGGTGCGCTCCAAGCTGTCGACCTGGGATGACTATGCGATTATGGCTATGGTGGAGGATGGCCTGGGCGTGAGCGTTCTTCCTGCGCTCATCTTGCGCCGCTGTCAGTTCGATGTTGCCGTGCGTCCGCTCGAGGGGCATCCCCATCGGCAGATCAATGCGATATATCGCACGGCCGACGTTTCGCTTGCCGCCGCTCGATTCCTTGAATACCTCTAAACGCGTGCACGTCATTGTCCGCTTTGGGCAAATCTCGAAGTTCGGTACGTTTTCTTATGAAATTGAACTTTCGAATGAGGTACGGCGCTATACTGCTTGCTAAATTGAACCTTGGTTCAATTCGTGTTCTATAAATTGAACTTTGCCAGCAAGGAGGTTCCTGTGGCCCAAGAGACGTTTAGTAATCGCCTGCGACAGGCTATGTCCGATCGCGACGTTCGCCAGTCGGACGTAATCCGCGCATCGGAGATGCTCGGCAAAAAACTCGGCAAGAGTCAGATGAGCCAATATGTGAGCGGCAAGACGATTCCGCGGCGCGACGTGGCAGAGCTGCTCGCCCGCATCTTGGAGGTCGATGTTACCTGGCTGCTCGCCGGTGACGCCGATCAGGGCGAGGCATCATCGTCCCGCAACGTTTCCAAGCCCGAACCCCATCCCTCAGCTCAAATTCCAAGGAGCACCACCATGCGTACTTTTTCCAAATCCACCAAACTCGAGAACGTTCTGTATGACGTGCGCGGCCCCGTCGTCGACGAGGCTGCCCGTATGGAGGACGAAGGCGAGCGCATCCTCAAGCTCAATATCGGCAACCCGGCGCCCTTCGGTTTCCGCACGCCCGACGAGGTTATCAAGGACATGCGCCAGCAGCTGCCCGACTGCGAAGGCTATTCCAACTCGCGCGGCCTGTTCTCCGCGCGCAAGGCGATTATGCAGTATTCGCAGATCAAGGGTCTGCCCAACGTTCAGATGGAGCATATCTACACAGGCAACGGCGTGTCCGAGCTCATTCAGCTTTCGATGAACGCGCTGCTCGACAATGGCGACGAGATTCTGATCCCCAGCCCCGACTATCCGCTCTGGACGGCGTGCGCAACACTTGCCGGTGGTCATCCCGTGCACTATCTGTGCGATGAGCAGGCGGATTGGTATCCCGACCTGGAGGATATGGAGTCCAAGATCACGAGCGCGACCAAAGCCCTCGTCATCATCAACCCCAACAACCCCACGGGTTCCGTCTATCCGCGCGAGGTGCTCGAGGGCATCGTCGAGGTTGCACGCAGGCATCAGCTGATGATTTTTGCCGATGAGATCTACGACCGCCTGTGCATGGACGGCTACGAGCACGTCTCGATTGCCTCGCTCGCCCCCGACCTGCCCTGCGTTACCTTTAGTGGCCTTTCCAAGTCGCACATGATTGCGGGCTATCGTATAGGCTGGATGGTGCTTTCGGGCAACCAGCGCTGCATGAGCGACTTCATCATGGGCATCAACATGCTCTCCAACATGCGCCTGTGCTCCAACGTGCCGGCTCAGTCGATCGTTCAGACGGCACTCGGTGGCCATCAGTCCGTTAACGACTACATCCGTCCCGGCGGCCGTGTCTACGAGCAGCGCAACTTTGTGTATGAGGCACTCAGCAAGATTGACGGCATCTCGGTGGTTAAGCCGCGTGCGGCGTTCTACATCTTCCCCAAGATGGATGTTAAGAAGTTCAACATCACCGATGACGAGCAGTTTGCCCTCGACCTGCTGCACGAGAAGAAGATTCTGATCACGCGCGGCGGCGGCTTTAACTGGGCCGAGCCCGATCACTTCCGCATCGTGTACCTGCCGCGCATGGAAGTGCTCAAAGAGTCGCTCGAAGACCTCGCCGACTTCTTCGATCATTACCGCCAGGCGTAACGGCAAAGGTAGCCTGTAATGAAACGGTCGGCCCGCAACGGATGCGGGCCGACCGTTTTCTGTCTAAGCCCGTGCTGTTAGCGCTTGTCTCGTTGAGCGGGCGAGGTTCGCGTGTGAGCGGTAAGTTCTATTCCAAAATGGAATAAAGTGGGCTTAAGCTGGAATTGATGTCCGGGTACCTGCTTTTCTAGAATGTTTTCAACAAGATGAAAGGCGGTTCCAACCAATGATTATCGATGCAAATTCCTACTGGTTCGACGAGCACATCTTTCATGACGAGACGCTCTGCGAACAGTTTTTGGCCGAGGTACCCCGCGCCTATGACACCGAAGGCTATCTGACCATGAATTCCGCCGGCAAACGACAGATCGTGATCGAGATGCCCGCCGGTTCTCCGGGTCTTAACTACATTGAGGGCGACTACACCCTCGAGAAGCGCTTGGCCGATATGGATGAGGCGGGGGTCGACAAGGCGATCCTCAAGCTCCCCGGCTGCCACGAGTGGATGTCGCTCGAGATGTGCCGGCGTTTCAACGACGGTATGGCTGCTGACGCGAAGGCGTCAAATGGCCGTCTGATTCCGCTTGTCGCCGTGCCGCCCTTTGGCACCAAAGCGAATTTGGAGGAGCTCGACCGCAGGCTCGACGATGGTTTTGCGGGCGTGCAGCTCTGCGCTCACTACGGCAAGCGCTATCTCGACGACCAGGTCTTCTCGAGCTTTTTCGAGCACCTGAACGAACGCCATGTCACCGTTTACGTGCACCATGTTCCCGTGCCGGTCGAGAACGAGTCGCTTCTCGCGTACGACAACCTTCGCCGCTCTTATGGCCGCTGCGTCGACCAAACTACGGCGATCGGCCGAGAGATCTTTGGTGATTTCTTTGAGCGCTATCCCAATATCAAGATGGTCCACTCCATGCTCGGCGGCGCATACTTTGCGTTCAAGGAGATGCTGCTGCCTCATGGTCCCAAGCGCTCTGATGCTTCTGGCCGTTTTCAGGTCGATACCGAGACCGTTTCCAGGCACCTCGAGAACAACATCTATTTCGACATGTCCCATGCCCAGCCTTGGGGCAAGACACTCCTCGCCTGCGCGGTTGACGTGCTGGGTGCAGACCATATTGTTTTTGGCACGAGCTATCCCGTCAAACGCGAGTGGCTCACCGAGGGTGTCGCCTGCGTTCGCGCTGCAAATCTGAGCGATACAGACAGCGACCTTGTGCTTGGCGGTACGGCGCAGCAACTGTACGGTGTCGAGTGAGCGGCAATCAGAGGGGAGTATCTGCCATGGGCGAAGGAGAGATGAGGGCTGGGGCCGCTCGTGTGGCCATCGATCTTGGGGACGTGTTGCCGTTCGACGGTTTCGACGAACTCCGTCATGAGGTCTTCGCCCGTGCCCTTATCATCGAGGGGACGGGGCGACGCGCCTGCGTCCTTTCGCTTGAGGTCACCTCGATCGCTCCGGCTCTACTCGCCGATCTGCGTGAGGTTGTTGAGGATGCCGCCAATTGCAGCGGTGCTTATTCTTGGGTGGTTCCTACCCACACGTTTTCCATGCCTCACGTCCGCACTTCCGGGCATCTTGCCGACGATGCTACCCGCAATTGCAACGAGCGCTATCGCGCAGCGCTCGTCGCTGCCGCCCGCACGGCTGTCGAGCGCGCTGTTGCGGGCATTCACTCTGCCACGCTCGCCACTGTGGAGGGCGAATGCCCCGTGAACGTTAATCGCGACATTGAGACGCCTGCCGGCTGGTGGTTGGGCTCGAATCCCAGGGGGTTTGCCGACCACACGATGCCCGTACTCGCCATAAGGGATGCCGGGGGCGAGTATGTTGCCGTGCTCGCGACGGCGGACGTTCAGTCCTCCGTGCTCGACGGGTCGCGCGACTCCGAGGGGAGGCGCATGGCGAGCGGAGACCTCTTTGGTTTTGCCGCCATGTCACTCGAGCGCGAGCTGGGCGGCGTTGCCCTGTTGCTGCCAGGCGCCGCGGGCGACCAAGGTCCGGCGGAGCGCGCCATGAACGTCATGTTCGATGCGGCCGGCGTTAAGCAGACGGTCGATGCCCATGAGGACGGATACCGCATGCTGCACCAGCAGGGGCAGGCCTTGGGCAATGCTTTGATCGAAGCCGCTCGCATGGCGCGTGAGGATGACGCTACCGGCATCGATGCCCGCACGGTCGACGTTCTCCTGCCCGCTCAGACACGCGCCGATTTTCACTCTTTGGCTCCGCACCGAACGTATGAGTTTCATGCCGCTGGCGAGCAGCGCACGAGGGTCTATCTGCTCCGGCTGGGAAACGTCGAGCTTGTCGGCGTACAACCCGAGGTCTCGAGTGCATTCGGCGCCACTGTGCGCGCCGCCCGGTCCGGCTCTGTGTTCTTTGCCACGCTCGTCAACGGCGGACAGAAGTACCTACCGGCTCCCGACGCGTACGAAAAAATCACCTATGAGGCTATGAACTCCGGTTTTGCCGCCGGATCCCATGAGCGCCTCGTCGAAATCATCATTGCCGCCTTGAATGCGGCGTGACACAGAAGGAGAACGTGCATGAACATTGGACACGCGCGCCGCAAAATTACCCCACAGGGCGACATCTACCTGATTGGCTACCGCAATCTTCCCAACCGTCTTGAACCTGCGACGGGCGTCCATGATGACGTCTTCGCCAACGCCATCCTCTTCCAGCAAGGCGAACGTGAAGTGTTTCTTTTTAATGCCGATGTCCTCGAGTTCGAGGAAAGCATGGCCGAGGAAGTCAAGACAATGCTCGCCGAGCGCTATGGAATCGACCGTGACTGCGTTTTGCTCTCGGCGACGCACGACCATACTTCAATCGTCGCTTACCACCGCAGCTGGTGGACGGGAAAATTCGACGAGAACTACTACCGCTGGTTCCTCGATACCATTTGCCAATGCTTTGAGGAGTGCCGCGCCAACGCACAGCCCGCGATTTGTCGCTTGGGCAAGCAGGTCATCACCGGTTTCTACGACAACCGCATCATCCCAGGTGAACTCGCCGACAATGAGGTCATTGTCGTATCGTTCTTCGATACCGAAGGCAAGCCATTTGCGGGCTTTGTGAACTGGGCGGTGCATTCCGCTTGCGTCGGACCCGACTGCACGGAGCTCACGAGCGAACTCGCCGGTCTTACCGGCAAAAAGCTCGCTCAGAGTCTTGGTTACTATCCGGCCATGGTCGTCGGTGCTGCTGGCGACTGTAGCGACCGCAATTTTCGCCAGGGACGCGGCATTCCCGAGGTCGAGCGCGTTTCGACCGGTCTTGCCGAGGCGATTTCCCAGATCAAGCTCGATCGCGAGGTCGTTCTCGACCGCATCGAGCCTCAGACGTTCTATCACACCGTTGCCCATGACGACTTTTCGCTCACGCTTAAGTGTGCCGTCATCAGTTTGGGCGGCCTGCATCTCTTTGTGTTCCCGAGTGAGCTCGGCAGCGACCTGGGTATTCGCATGAAGCGCGAATGCCCGGTCGAGGGAATAGTTTGCGGTTACACCAACGGCTATTTCGAGTATTTCCTTCCGGCACGCGAGTACGGCCTCTCCTTTGAGACCGAGCGTACTCAGATTCCCCAGGGCGAACCGGAACGTCTGTGTGACAAGTTCTGCCAGACGACGAGACTTCTCGGCGCAGCAGATTCGCGTCTGTAGACCTGATTGCGTGACATGGGCCAATGAGGCTCCCTGCCATGTGATCGGCATCTTCCATTTTCTCTGCCGTTTCCCATCCCGGGCGTACGTGCGTCCGCGGATTACAAAGGGGGAAGCGGGTTCCTTGCCCTCCCACGTCGACTACGGAGGCCTGAAATCGATGCTATACCCCGCTCAGAAAAAGGAGAATTCCATGAAATACCAGAAGCTTTGCGATGAAATCATCACAAAGGTCGGTGGTCGAGACAATGTGTTAGACGTGAGCCACTGCATTACGCGTCTCCGCTTCCACCTCAAGGATGAATCACTTGCCCAGACCAATGAACTTAAGGCGACGAAGGGCGTCGTTGACGTCATCCAGGCTGGCGGACAGTATCAGGTCGTGATTGGTGCCACTGTCGAGGCTGTCTACAACGACCTTGTTCAGATTGGCGGGTTCGACACCAAGCCCGCGCTCGATATCGATGAGGGCGACAATGTCAAGAAGGGCGATCCGTTCTCGCGCCTGCTCGCCATCATTTCCGAGATTCTGCAGCCGGTTCTTGGCGTGCTTATGGCCGGTGGCTTTATCAAGTCGATGCTCGCGCTCTGCACGGTTGCCGGTTGGCTTGCCAAGGACAGCAATACCTATGTGACGCTCTCGGCAATCGGAGATTCGGTCTTCTATTACTTTCCGCTAATCATTGGCTGGACGTCGGCCAAGAAGTTCGGACTTAAGCCCGTTATGGGAATGGCGCTCGGTGGTATCCTCGTCTACCCGACGCTCGTTGGCCTTATGGGCGGAGATCCGCTCTACACGCTCGGCGCCGGCACGGTCTTCGAGTCCAATGTCTACGGTGATATTTTTGGCATCCCGCTGATCATGCAGAATTACTCATCGACGATTCTGCCTGCGATCTTTATCGTCTGGATTGCCTCCAAGGTACACAAGGCCCTTTCTAACGCGCTGCCCGCGCTTGTGAGCTCGTTCTTCTCCAACATCCTGACGCTCCTCATTTGCGGCATCCTTGGCCTGCTTGTGGTCGGTCCGGTCATGACGGTCCTCTCCAACATCGTTGCCCAGATCATTCTGATGCTCATCAACTTCCAACCCGCCATCGCCGGCTTCGTCATCGGCACGTTCTGGAGCCTGCTCGTCATGTTCGGCCTGCACTGGGGTATCATCCCGCTGTGGTTCCTCGATGTCGCAACCTACGGCTATGACCTCATTAACCCGCTCGTGTATGCAGGCGGTTGTGCCATCGCCGGCGCTGTGCTTGGCATGATCATCCGAACCAAGGACTCCGAGGAAAATGCTGCCGTCAACATTCCCGCCCTTGTCTCTTCGATTTTCGGTGTCAACGAGCCTGCGCTTTACGCCATCTTGCTGCCGCGTAAGCGCCTTATGTGGGCAACCTTTATTTCCGCTGGTGTAGGCGGCGCCATTGCCGGCCTCATGGGTGCCAAGCTCTATGCCTTCGGCGCCTCCGGCCCGCTCGGTTTCCCGAGCTTTATTAACCCTGCCGGCATCGACACGGGCTTTATCGGCCTTGTCATCTCCGGTGTGGTCGCTTTCGTTCTGGCTCTTGTCGCCGCTATGGTGATCGGTACCAAGAAGGACGAGGGCGGTAAGGCACTCAACATCTCGGTGGACTAGTCTTTCTGCGCACTTTAACTCAAGACTTTAGTCCGCTGGCCGCGCAGCGGCCAGCTTTAAACCACCCGCTACGCGGGTGGAGACAAACGGCTTTACAAAGCCACCCCTCCGACCGATATTGACGATTGTTCAGGCCGTCAAGAATTCGAGTCGAAGGGGTGGTCGCCATGGCCCAGAAGGCCTACAGCCTTTCCCACACGAAGTGGATGTGCAAGTACCACATCGTGTTCACGCCGAAGTATAGGCGCAAAGTGATCTACAACCAAATCAGGAGCGACATAGGGGAGATCCTCAGGAAGCTGTGCGAGTACAAGGGGATCGAGATAATCGAGGGGCACCTGATGCCCGACCACGTGCACGTGCTGCTGGCGATCCCGCCGAAGTACAGCGTCGCGAGCGTCATGGGCTACCTGAAGGGGAAGAGCTCGCTGATGATATTCGACAGGCACGCCAACCTCAAGTACAAGTTCGGCAACAGGAAGTTCTGGGCGGAGGGCTACTACGTGTCCACCGTCGGCCTGAACGAGGCGACGATCGCCAAGTACATCAGGGAGCAGGAGTCCCACGACATCGCGCTGGACAAGCTGAGCGTGAAGGAGTACGAGGACCCCTTCAAGAGGGGGTGATGCTGCCGGTTCGACCGGCGCGCCACGGGTCAAGATGCACTAGGCCTGGACGAAGTCCGGGCCCGCGCCTTTAGACGCGAGCCCGGGGCCCGTGGGTTATACCCTAAGAGCAAACCACCCTTTTTAAGGGTGGTTCTGATTATTTGCCGTATCCGATCGCTAGTTCAAATGTGATTTCCTCGGGAATGCATCTAGAGGATGCCGTGGGCCTGTTTCCTACCATGCGGCAATGGGTCCCATGGGGTGCGCCGTGCATTTTTTGGAGTATTCTGC
Source organism: uncultured Collinsella sp. (assembly GCA_900553165.1). Lineage (GTDB taxonomy): Bacteria > Actinomycetota > Coriobacteriia > Coriobacteriales > Coriobacteriaceae > Collinsella. Next base: position 6,054 of record USCN01000007.1, on the reverse strand, counting down.
AGTTCGAGTTGTCTGCATATGATTTGACGTCGCCAACGGTGGCTTTCGGATATCCCTAGCGAGCGTTCTGAGTCAGATTTCGTCGTTTTCCGGAGCAGGGGCGCGTCATTCTCGCCATGTCGGAACCCAAAATGACGCAGCGCCCTAAAGGTTTGCCCGCTCGGGGTATTGCTGGCGCGGTCACGTTGCAGAATACTCCGTTTTTTGCACGGGCCAGGATGGGGTACCTCGGGAGAACACGGCGGTATCCCGTAAATATATACAATCTGTACCGTAATTTATACAAAACGAAGAGGCAGACAGCGTAGGGTTGGTGCATTGGGGTGCTTGATGCACCAAAATGGGGATCCCACGTGCCGTATACTCTGGCTGGATGTGAAAACGGCTTGACGCGTTGCCAGACGTAGGGGGAGGGTGTCTCGATGAGCGTATTCGAAATTGTGTTTAGTCCGACGGGTGGAACGCAGAAGGTGTCTGGCCTTGTGGCCGGGGCACTGGACAAGAATACCGTTACCGTCGATCTGACCGTTAGCGGGCTAGATTTCAGCGCTGTCTCGATGACCGAGGACGACGTGGCCGTAATCTCTGTGCCGGCGTATGCCGGTAGAATCCCGGCTGTGGTGGCTGACCGGTTGGGCATGGTGCGCGGCAACGGGGCTCGGGCTGTTTTGGTTTGCGTATACGGAAACCGCGCGTTTGAGGACACGCTCGTAGAGCTGGAGGACGTTGCGAAGCATGCGGGATTCCGGGTGATCGCGGCAGTTGCAGCCATTGCAGAACATTCCATTGCACGACAGTTTGCTGCCGGTCGTCCGGATGCGCAGGATGCGGCGCAGCTCGCAGAGTTTGCGCAGCAAATTCAGCAAAAGCTGTTGGCTGAGGATGCGTCCGAGCCCTCTATCCCCGGCAATCGTCCTTATAAACAAGCCAGAGGTCACCGCATGGCACCCGAGGCAACAGGGGATTGTGTCTCCTGCGGTGCATGCGCCGCGGCGTGCCCCGTTTGTGCTATCGACAAGGGTGACCCCAAACGAGCAGCTGGCGAGGCGTGCATCTCCTGCATGCGCTGCATCGCCGTATGTCCGCGAGGTGCTCGCAAGCTTGATTCCAGCAAACTATCCGCTGTTTCCCAGATGCTGAGCAAGGTTTGCGTCGTGCGGAAGGAATGCGAGCTCTTCATCTAGCGCATACGAAATTGGCGCAATGGGGGCAGGTTAATCTGCACCAACCTGGTGCAAACAAACCTGTCCCCAATGCACCAGAGTGAGGAGTGCTCCCGAGTGCCGGCAGAAAAGGAACGTCCCTAAGTGCCGCTTAAATACCGTTTATCGGAGAAAAAATACCGTTCGCCGGTCATAATGATTGTTCCGGCTTTGGGCTTGTCTATAATAACCCACGTAAAAGAAATGCGGAAGGTTACCGAGTCCCCTCGGACGTGGGCCTAACCAAAGTCTTAGAACGGGTGTGTCTCAATGGGTGCATTCGATTGATTTTGGTTGGGCTATATTTATGAAGGGACATGTCACCATGGGTTTCTTTTCTCGCCTAATGGGTGGTTCGGATAAGCAGACGACTGCGGCTTCCGAGTTCGAAATCCTCGCTCCCGTTTCCGGCGAGCTTGTTAATCTAGAAAAAACCAATGACCCCGCTTTTAGCAGCCGTGCAGTGGGCGATGGCGTTGCCGTGGTTCCCCAAGAGGGAACGGTGTGCGCTCCTGTTTCCGGTACCGTCGCCGCTCTGTTTCCGACTGAGCACGCGCTGGGCATCATGTCCGATAACAGCTCTGCTCAGGTGATGCTGCATATCGGAATCGACACTGTTAAACTTGAGGGCAAGGGCTTCCATGCGCTTGTTGCCCAGGGTGATCACGTTGACGCGGGCCAGCCCCTCGTCGAGGTCGATTTCGACGTGGTTCGCGCTGCCGGCTTTGATCCCACGGTCTTCGTTATCGTGTGCGAGCGTTCGGAGAACTCGACTCTTCGTGAGCATGCTTCCGGCCCTGTTGCTGTTAAAGAGCCTGTCGTCTGGCTTTCCGAGTAAATTCTTGTGGTGGGTACCGGGGTTATCAAGCGAGTTTTTAACAACAACGTCGCAATGGTCACTTCGGACGATGGCTCCGAGCTCATCGTCATCGGTCGAGGCCTCTGCTTTGGCCGTCATGCCGGCGATGCCATCGACGAGGCGTCGATCGAAAAGACCTACGCGTTGCAGGAGGGAACTTCTCAGGACTCGCGTACGATTGACCGCTTGGCACATCTTTTGGAGTCCATCCCCACCGTCAACCTCGTGATTTCCGAGGAAATCGTTCAGATGCTTCGTCGAGAGCTCAATGCCGACATCAACGATAAGATTCTCATTGCTCTCGCAGACCATATCAGCCTTGCTTTGGAGCGCGAGCGCAAGGGCGTCCCCTGTGAGAATCCGTTGCTACTCGAGATCCAGCAGTTCTATCGCAAGGAGTACGCGCTTGCGGGCCGTGCGCTGCAGATTATCAAGGAGTATATGGGCATCCAGATGAGCGAAGAAGAGCAGGGTTTCATTACGCTGCATATCGTCAACGCCACCATGCCGCAACGCTCCGATCGTCTGATTGTTTCGGTCCAGCTTGTTCGCGACGTGCTCGCGATTGTTTCTGAGCGCTATGCTACGACCCTCGATGACACCTCGCTGCCTTACGAACGTTTCGTTCGTCACCTGCAGTTTTTCGCACAGCGAGCGCTCGATCCTACGGCCGGGCAAATCAACGGAGACGCGCTGTTCCGAATCGATGAAACGGCGTATCCGTGTGCATTCTCGTGCGCGGACGCCATAGCCGCTCACTTGTCGTCTATCTATAACGTTGTCGTTACCGATGCCGAAAAGAGTTATCTCGCATATCACATTGTTAACCTGCTTGGAGAACCTGGTCTCTAGGCATAACGTGCCCACACATCGATTGATATAAGGCAAGGCTCACGGTCTTGTCTAGGGCACATCTGTCTTAATTTGCGGAAAAGGAAGGGGAGTACCGCTATGACCGCAAAAAAGAAGTTCAATTTCAAAGCGCCGTTGGAGGTGTTCGCGAAGTCGATCGTCCAGCCGATGATGTATCTCTCGGTTGCCGGCATCCTGCTCATCGTGGGCATTATTCTGACCAACAAGACCATCTGCGCTTTGGTCCCCGTACTGGGCTCCGGTGCGTTCCAGCTTGTGGGCGCCGTTGTCTATCAGTCGCTGATGTTTATCATCAACAACCTCTCGATTCTGTTCTGCGTGGGCATCGCCGGCGCCATGGCAAAGAAGAACAAGGGTCATGCTTCGCTGATCGCCCTGATGTCGTTCTTCCTGTTCCTGCAGGCTAACAACATCGTGCTCAACGCCACCGGCTCTCTTGCCGATGCGAGCGGCATGCTCGGTCTTACCGGAACCGGCCAGGCCACCGTTATGGGCATCCAGGTACTCGATACTGGCGTGTTTGGCGGCATCATTCTCGGTTGCATCACCGGTGCCGTGTTCAACAAGTACTCGAACAAGCAGTTCCCCATTGCCCTTTCGATGTTCTCGGGCGTCCGCTTCCCGTTCCTGATTATGATCATCATTTCCTGGATCATGGGCGCTGGCTTCTGCATCGTTTGGCCTCCGGTTCAGGGTGCCATCTCCTCCGTTGCCGGCATCATTAAGGAGTCGGGCAACATCGGTCTGTTTATCTACGGCATGCTCAACAAGCTGCTCGTTCCCACCGGTCTGCACCACCTCATCTACACCCCGTTCCAGTTCTCCGATGTGGGTGGCACCCTGACGCTGGGTGATCAGGTTATTGCCGGCGCCTATCCCATCCGTGTTGCCGAGATGGCAATGACGGGTCAGCCCTTCTCCGATAGTACGTATTTCAACAGCTACACCTTCAACAACCTGTGGCCCTACATCGGTATCGGTCTCGCCTTTATCGTCACCGCTTACAAGGGGAACAAGGATAAGACCAAGGCCGTTATTATCCCGCTGATCATCACCGCCGTGCTCTCCTGCGTGACCGAGCCCATGGACTTCCTCTTTGTCTTTGCCGCTCCCGTGCTCTTTGTCGTTCACTCGGTTCTTTCCGGCATCTTCCTGGTCCTGCTCAAGGTCCTCTCCGTGCCCGCTTCGACTGCAGGCGGCATCATCAACATCGTGGTTTCCAACCTGGTCCTCGGTGTCGATAAGACCAACTGGCCGGTTATGCTGGTGCTTGGAGTCGTCAACGCCGCTCTGTACTTCTTCCTCTTCACCTTCCTTATCAAGAAGCTCAACCTCCACACGCCTGGTCGCGAGGAAGAGTCCGAGCTTGCCGAGTCCGTTGCCGAGGGCGAGGCCGCCGCGTCTGTCGCGGTGAAGCAGGGCGCTGTTGCCGCGGCTCCCGCAGAGGGCGTCGATGCAGGTATTGCCGACCTGGTCGCAGGTCTTGGTGGCAAGGACAACATCGAGGAGCTCGAGAACTGCTTTACGCGTCTCCGCGTGAACGTTAAGAACCCGGACCTCATCAATGAGGACCTCATCAACCACGTGCCCAACAGCGGCATCAACCGCAACGGCAATAATATCCAGATCATCTTTGGCATGAAGGTCGCCGAGATGCGCGACAAGGTCGAAAACGCAATTGAGAAGGAGCAGTAAACAATGATCATTACTCTGTGTGGTGGCGGATCCACCTTTACCCCCGGCATCGTCAAGTCCATCGCCCTGCGCAAGGACGAGCTCGACGTTGACGAGATTCGTCTGTACGACATCAACGAGGAGCGCCAGCGCAAGATCGGCGTGCTCGTGGACTGGATTTTGCACGAGGACCTCGGCCTGGACATCAAGCTCACGGTGACCACCGACAAAAAGACGGCTTTTACCGACGCGAGCTTCGTGTTTGCCCAGATGCGCGTGGGCGGCTACGCCATGCGCGAGCAGGACGAGAAGATTCCGCTGCGTCACGGCTGCGTGGGTCAGGAGACTTGCGGTTGCGGCGGCCTTGCCTACGGCATGCGCACCATCTTCCCCATGGTCGAGCTGATCGATGACGTTGAGAAGTACGCCAAGAAGGACTACTGGATTCTCAACTACTCCAACCCTGCCGCCATCGTCTCCGAGGGCTGCCGCGTGCTGCGTCCCAACGCTCGTATCATCAACATCTGCGACATGCCGATCGCGATCATCGACGTGGTTTGCGCCGCGCTCGATATCGACAAGAAGGATGTCGAGTACGATTACTTTGGCCTCAACCACTTTGGTTGGTTCACCTCGATCCGCCACAAGGGCGAGGAGGTGCTCCCGCAACTGCGCGAGTACATCAAGGAGCATGAGATTCTGCTGCCCGACTCTTACCTCAAGGGCATGGGCTCGCTCATGGCAAAGAAGCCCGAGGAGGCCGTCGACGAGCACCCCGAGCAGAACCGCCACACCAAGGGCAGCTGGTACTACGTCTGGAAGGGCGAGTACGAGATCATGGAGTGCTTCCCGGAGTACCTGCCCAACACGTATCTGAACTACTACCTGCAGCAGAAGGAGTTCGTCGAGCACTCCAACCCCGAGCGCACCCGTGCTAACGAGGTTGAGGAGACGCGTGAGAAGAACCTCTTTGATGGTATCGACCATTACGAGAAGACGGGCGAGATCGACGAGAGCACGTTCTATGCGGGCAGCCACGGCGACTGGATTGCCGATCTGGCTATCGCTCTGAAGAACGACACCAAGCAGCGCTTCCTGGTCATTTGCGAGAACAAGGGCGCCATCCCCAACATGCCCTACGACGCTATGGTCGAGCTGCCTGCCTACATTGGCAAGAACGGCCCCGAGGTCATCAGCCGCGACAACATTCCGCTGTTCCAGCAGGGCCTCATGATGCAGCAGCTGAACTCCGAGAAGCTCATTGTCGAGGCTACGATCGAGGGTTCGTACGAGAAGGCGCTTAAGGCCTTTACGCTCAACAAGACCGTGCCGTCGATGAAGGTCGCCAAGGAGGTTCTCGACGACATGATCGAGGCCAACAAGGGTTACTGGCCCGAGCTTAAGTAAAAGCAACAGGGTCGCTGGCCGCATGCCTGAAGCAATGCC
>USCN01000006.1 GCA_900553165.1 uncultured Collinsella sp. | reverse complement strand
CGCCGATGACCTTACGCACGAGCGAGTAGCCGTTGGAGTGCACGCCGGTGGAAGGCAGGCCCAAAATCACGTCGCCGGGGCGGACGTTTGCGGGGTCGAGCATCTTGGGACGGTCGACAACGCCCACGGTAAAGCCGGCGAGATCGTAGTCGGCGGGAGCCATGACGCCCGGGTGCTCGGCCATCTCGCCGCCCACGAGCGCGCAGCCCGCGAGCTTGCAGCCGTCGGCCACGCCCTTGATGATCTTTGTCATGTGCTCGGCCTCAATGCGACCGATGGCGACGTAGTCCAGAAAGAACAGTGGCTCGGCGCCCGAAGCCAAAATGTCGTTGACGCACATGGCAACCAGGTCCTGGCCCACCGTCTCGTGACGGTCCATGATCTGGGCGAGCACGAGTTTGGTGCCCACGCCGTCGGTACCGCTAATCAGGATCGGGTCTTCCATATCCTTAAGCGCGACGGCCGAGAACAAACCGCCAAAGCCGCCGATACCGCCGATAACCTCGGGGCGGTTGGTGTCCTTGACCATCTGCTTAATAGCGTCGACGGCGCGACCGCCCTCGGCGGTATCGACGCCGGCGTCCTCGTACGTCACATGCTTGCTGTCGCTCATCTGAGCCTTCCTCTCCCACTACCGTGGCGCCGCGCGGGCGCCAAACGGTGCTCATAGTTGCATTCATTTCGGCGCGCGCCATAACAACACGCGCCGTCATATCAACAAAACAGCAGATAAAACCTGCCAAAATAAACCTGTCCCTAAATGGCAGGTTTTAGGCCTCACGGTGCTCCTCTTCCCAGCTGCGATCGACATATTTCTCGACCACGGCGTCGTCGTCAAAGTGCAGCGGTTTGTCCAGGTTGCGGGGCTTAAAGCCCTCCATGAACTTGTCGCGGCCAAAGCTCTCGGGAATCGCCACGGGGTAGCGTCCGGTAAAGCACGCATCGCAGTAACCGCCCTTGGGCATGACCTTCAGCAGGCCCTCGACCGAAAGGAAGGCCAGCGAATCGGCGCCAATGTACTCGCAAATCTCGTCGACCGTCTTGTTGGCGCTGATGAGCTGCGACTGCACGTCGGTATCGATACCGTAGAAACACGGCCAGATGACCTCGGGCGAGTTGATGCGAATGTGGATCTCCTTGGCGCCGGCGTTGCGCAGCATTTTGACGAGCTGCACCATGGTGGTGCCGCGGACGATGGAGTCGTCGATGACGACCAGGCGCTTGCCCTCGATGTTGTCGCGCAGCGGGTTGAGTTTCATACGCACGCCCATGGCGCGCAGCTCCTGCGTGGGCTCGATAAACGTACGGCCCACGTAGCGGTTCTTGATAAGACCCTCGCCAAAGGGAATACCGCTCTCGTGCGAATACCCCTCCGCGGGCGGCAGGCCGGAGTCGGGCACGCCGATGACCAGGTCGGCCTCGACGGGCTCCTCATGTGCCAGCTGACGACCCATGTCATAACGGCAGGCGTAGACGCTCTTGCCGTTCATGATGGAATCGGGGCGAGCGAAGTAGACCTGCTCAAAGATGCAGTTAGCAGGCTCTTCGGCGGCAGGCACGCCCTGCTCGGACACAAGGCCCTCGGCGCTGATGCGCAAAATCTCACCGGGACGGACGTCGCGGACGTACTCGGCGCCCACAATGTCGAGCGCACAAGTCTCGGAGGCGACGACCCAGCCGCCGGCGCGGGTGACATGGGTGGTGGCGTCGACCGTCGTGGCACCGTCCTGCGACGGCAGCTGCGAAACGGATGCGGCATCGGCCTGGTCCAGGCCCTCGTCCACCAGCTTGCCCAGCACGAGCGGGCGAATGCCGTGCGGATCGCGGAATGCGTAGAGCGCCTGCTCGTTGATGAGCGTCATGGCGTAGCCGCCGCGCACGAGCTCCATGGTCTTGCGAATGCCCTCGCGCAGATGGCCTGTACGCTGAGTAAAGTAGCCGATGAGTTTGGTCGCGACCTCGGAATCCGAGTTGGAGAGGAACGGCACGCCCAGCTCGATTAGCTGACGGCGCAGCTCGTCGGTGTTGACGAGGGTGCCGTTGTGCGCGAGCGCGATAATGACGCTATTGATGGTAGAGAGGTGCGGCTGAGAGGCTTCCCAGCTCTTGGCGCCAGCGGTGCCGTAGCGCACATGACCCACGGCCAGCTGACCGGAGAGCGTCGACAAGTCGGCATTGGAGAACACGCGGTCGAGCAGGCCCAGATCCTTGCGGACCATAACCGTGCCGCCGTCACCAACAGCGATTCCCGCCGATTCTTGGCCACGGTGCTGCAGTGCACGCAGGCCAAAGTACGTCAGTCGAGCCACGTCGCGATCGGGCGCCCACACACCAAAAATGCCGCATTCCTCATGCAGCTGGTCGGAGTCCGGATCATACGTCGACATGGCGTTCACCTGTCCCGCGGCACGCTCGGCCGCGCGGATGGTTTCTTGAGACATGGCATCCCCTCAGAGCCTCGTATTTTGGCGTTACCCGCCTTATTATACGCACGGCGCGACGCGCTCCCCAGCGCATGAGCAGCGCTTTTTAAAAGCCCACCGAGCTAATAATCCGTTTTGCGGCCAAACATTTTATCGGTCTGTCCAGTGCAAGCGCCCACGCCCCCATATGGCCGCCGCGCCCACCGTTGGGGATTACAAAGTTGCAATTGGGACGTTCGTCCTGTCTTTTGGCAGGTCGGCGGCGTATCCTAGTAACCTAGGACAAAGCGAGAAAGGTTCTGTATGGATCGAAACGAACTCGACCCCAGCGTCCCCAGCGCCACGGAGGTCAAGAAGATTCCCCTCATCATTAAGGTGTACGCCGTCCTGTGCATCCTGTCCGGCGTGGGCACACTCCCGTCGGTCGCCGCCTTTATGTGGCAGGTCATCACCGCGCTCATCAACGGCAACGCCGCCGAAAAGCTCGGCGACAATATGCTGGTCTCGGTTGGACTCATCGTCGCCGGCATCATGCTCTCTGCGGCAAGTGCCGTCATCCTGATCATCTTTGGCCTGGACCTTATCAAAAACCAGCGCCGCAACGCCGCCCGCCTGTCCTACATCCTTATTGCATTCACCGTCGTCGAGCTTTTGGTCGACGTGATGCTCCAAGGTATCGGGCTCTTCTTGCTTCGTCCCGCTATTCAGCTCGGTATCCTCATCGCGCTTTCAGCCACCGTCGATCCTACGCTTCGCCAGGAGCGCGAACTGCAGCGCCGCCTACAGGAGATGCTCGACCGCGACGCCGCCGCCGAGGGCATGCTCGGCCGCGATGAGACCGGCGAGGGCTACATCAAGCTCAACTACTTCAACCTGTTCTGGGTATTCCTCGTCTGCTGTGTGCTCGGCCTGATCGCCGAGGACATCTGGCACATGACGGTCGACGACCCAGGCGTCTACCAGGACCGCGCCGGCATGCTGTTTGGTCCCTTCAGCCCCATCTATGGCTTTGGCGCCGTACTCATGACCATGGTGCTCAACCGCTTCTATAAAAAGAACCCCATCATCATTTTCCTGGTAAGCGCTGTGCTCGGCGCGAGCTTTGAGGTGTTCGTGGGCTGGTTTATGCAGACCTCATTTGGCGTGGTCTCGTGGAGCTACTCGCACATGAAGCTGTTCGGCATGCCCGACCCACTCGCCGTCCTTACGGGCGGACGCACCTGCACGGGCTTTGCCTGCCTGTGGGGCCTGGGTGGCCTTATCTGGATCAAGCTGCTGCTGCCGAGGCTGCTCAAGCTCATCAACATGATTCCGTGGAAGAGTCGCTACTCGGCTACCGTCATCTTTACCGTCATTATGCTGGTCGACGGCGTCATGACGCTGCAGTCGCTCGACTACTGGTACCAGCGCGTCAACGGCACGGAGCCGGATATTCCCGTCGCGCAGTTCTACGGCAAGTATTTCGATAACGACTACATGGAGAACCGCTTCCAGAGCATGACCATGAGCCCCAAGGATGCGACGCGCGTGTAGCGTCACGCAATGCCGAGATTTTCCAACGCACAGAAAAGCCCACTGGCAGACTGATTGAACTGCCAGTGGGCTTTTTGTTGGTGAGTGCTGCTGCCGGCCTTACGCCTCGCGCTCGACCTCGCTCACACACTCATTTTTGATGGTACCGACGAGCGCCTGCAGTGCGTCGACCACATGCGGGCGAATGTCCCCGCCAATGAGTACGAGCATGATGTCGTCGCCCACGGCGAGATCGCCACTCGCCAGCCACACGCGCACATAGCCGATACCCGGCATCGTGCGCGTTGCCTCGATGGCGGCCTGCACCTTTTCGGCATCGAAGCCAAACACCATGCCGCCCACCTTATGTCCAGGCGCCACACCATCTGTCTCGACCCCACGCACCTCGGCCTTGGGCGTCGCACGCACCACGCCGTTGTGTGTCAGGTACATCCCACAATCAGCCGCCGAAACATCGGCCTTGGCTTCGCGCAGCCAAGCATCAACCGAAGGCATCGATTTGCCGCTTTCAAGCATCATTTCTCCTTTTGATTTCCAGGGTAGTCTTTTTGGGACGGGGCTCCCGGACACTTTATTCCTCGACCGGCGTGAGCACCATGACGGCGCGCGTATTGCTAAATGACAGCGAACGGCAAGTCACGAGCGTCACGACCTTCGTTGCCGAGGCGGCGCGGTCACCTGCATCGCTCGCCACGGCAGAAGCACCGTCGAGCATCTCGGACAGGTAGTTCTTCAGTCCGTCATCGCCCTCAAAGTTGGGCGTGCGTGCCTTGGCATACGTGTCCTCGACCACCTTGGTCGCCAGCGGGCGCAACTTATACGTCGCATCGCGCGTGATGTAGTACACGTACTCCATGCTGTCGAACGTCGCTTGATCGGTCGTATCCGAAATCACGTTGAACATCGAACCGTCGTTCATGTGATGACCGTAAATCGTGGTCTGCTGATCCACCATGCCCGGCGCGGTGTCGTCGCTATCCAAGAAGATGGCGCCCGACGCGTTGGCGGTGCCGTCGAACAGCGTGTTGAGGTACTTGGAGTTGTTGTTGGTCTGCACCACGGGGTAGTTGATGCTGGTGCCGGGTGCGTAAATCCAACCCACAACCTCGGGATTTGTCTGGGCAAGCGCATTGAAGTCGATAATTGGCACGCCGCTGGCGTCCTTGTCGCTCACATATTGCTTTTCGATTTTTTGATACGACTCGCTCGCCTGCTTGTAGCCAATCTGCGCGTTGATAAAGATGGCGGCAGCGGCAACGATCAGGCCAATGCCGATGATTATGAGCAGAATGGGAATGACGGAGCGGCGCTTTTTGCGCGGCGGCTCGGTATAGCTCGATGGCGCGGCATGCGCCGAAGAGCGAGGTGACTTCTTGGCCGTACTGTATGACGAAGGGCGATATGCAGCAGGTGTATCCTGACGACGATGCTTCGCCGGCGTCACGGGGCGCGGCGCGCGCGGCTGCTGAGGAGAGGATGTCCGACCCTGCTGCGGCGCGCGGGCTGCTCCCGACTTGGCTGAATCGGGAATCCGAGAAGCCGAAAAACGCTTTCCCTGATAGTCGGACATGGCTCTCCTTATGCTGCAAATGGACTGGCAGAGCGCTTAGGCGTCAGCCATCTCCTGCTTCATCTTCTCGATAACCTTGCGGTACTCGGGGTCGCAGGCGCCCAGAATCTGCGTTGCGTAAATGGCAGCGTTCTTGGCGCCGTTGATGGCCACACAGGCAACGGGCACGCCCGAAGGCATCTGCACCATCGACAGCAGCGAGTCCATACCACCCAGATCGCTCGTCTTCATAGGCACGCCGATGACCGGCAGCGGCGTAAACGCAGCCACGACACCGCCCAGGTGAGCAGCCTTGCCGGCGGCAGCGATAATCACCTTGATGCCGCGGTCGGCAGCAGTCGAGGCCCACTCGTGGACCTTTGCCGGCGTGCGATGCGCACTCGCGATCACGAGCTCGTAGGGCACACCCAGCGCCTCGAGCTCGGCGGTGCAACCTTCCATAACGCCCAGATCGGACTTGGAGCCCATGATGATCCCGACAACCGGCTTCTGATCTGCCATAAACAAAGACCTCCTGTTGAGAGCGGTGACGCGGCGAATCCGCGCCCCTTAACTACTGAGAGTAGTATAGCTGCTCCCGTCCCTGCGGTCTGTGGGTGCTCTGCGGGCTTGCTCGTCTGGCCGCCACCGTTCGAGCCGTTGCCGGAACCCTGGTTGCCCGAACCTCCGGTGTTGCCCGAGCCGCCCTGGTTGCCGGAGTCGGCATCCTTGAGGCCCTCGATGGCCAGCTTGAGCTGGTCATAGGCCGCCTGGAGCTGGGTGTCGGAAGCATTCTCATCACCCAAGACATCCTCGGCGTAGGTAATGGCGTCCGTCAGGGCCTTGACGGACTCGGCCGTCTTTCCCTTGGTGTCAGTCTCCTTCGCCTGCTTGACCAGGGCCTTGAGCTGTTTCTTGGTCGGGTTCTCGACCGGGGTCACCGGGGTCTTCTCGAGCGCGTTGCGAGCACTCTCGAGTGCCTTGAGTGCCTGGTCGACCTCGTCCTGCGTGGCGTTCTCGTCGCTCAAGATGGCGCGGGCGCTCGCCAAGGCGTTCTGGAACACGGTCCAGGAAGCCTCGGTGTAGTCGCTGGCCTTAAGGTCGCCGGCTGCAACCTCGGCATCAACCTTTTCAATCGCGGCAGTGAGGTCGTCCTTCGCCACCGGATCGGGAACGGCCGTACCGTAGAACTTGAGCTCCGCCATGCTGCAGTAGGCGTCAACGCTGCCACCGCCGGCGTGGAGCACCTTGACGGTCACGTAGCGACCGCGCGCGACACCAAAACTCATCTGCTTCCAGTCGCCACGGTCGGTGAGCACGCGGCCGTCGTTGTCGAAGGTAAACGTACCCATCGACGTGGCGGTGCCCATCTCATAACCGTCGGCGGTATCGGAGACCAGCACCTCGGCCTCAAAGATATCGCCGTTCGTGCCGCCGTCCTGGCGCGGCAGGAACGTGACGTCGGTGAGATCGTAGTCGCGGCCCAGGTCGACGGTCAGGTGCTGGGGCATACCGGCATTATAGGCATAGTCGCTGTGCCAGAGCGTCTGTTCGTCGCCGTCAAGAGCGTTGACGGCGTTGCTGCCCTCGTAGTCGGCCTCGCTCGAGAAGCCGGTCACCTTGACGTTCTCGCGGTTCTCGGGCGTGTTGATGAGGCTCTTCTCATCGACGGGGCGCATCTTGAGGCCGTCGATTGCCTTCTCGATCTTGGCCGTGGCGTCTGCGACATCCTTCTTGTTATAGCTGCCCTGGCCGCCGTCGAGGAGCTTCTGAGCCGCCTCGACCGCAGCGGTGAGAGCTGCATAAGAATCCTTGGTGTAGACGGACTCGCTGTAGCCCGCGGCCTTGGAAAGCGCTGCCATGAGTGCAGAGGTGTCGACACCAGCCTTGACCTCGGCCTCATAGGATGCGGTCTTGGAGGGATCGAGTACCGATGCCACCGTGATCGTTGCCTTGCCCGCCTTGTTGGCACGCAGGTAGTAGTTCACGCTATCGCCGGCCTGGACAGCGGAGACGCTCACCACAGAGGGGTCGGAACTCTCGACCGTCACGTAGGGGTAGCCGGCGCTCTCAGGCGTGGCCTTGGCGTCGACGAGCGTAACATCACCTTCAAAGAACTCGGTCTGGTTCTTGCCCAGCTCGACGCCCTCGATGGCCTCGACACCCTGCGTGTAGTTGAAGTTGATCTCGCGCAGCGTGAGCATCTGGTCACCCGATGCCTCAAGCGGCGTGATCTCGACCTTGGTCGCCTTCTTGCCCTTGTTCTCGGCAGAGAGACCAAAGGCGTAGCGAGCCTGGAAGGAATCGTACTCCCCGCCCGCGAACTCCTGGGTCGAGCCATCCTCGAACGTCACGACGGCCTTGATCTTCTGCACGGTGCCGTTACCGCCGTTGCGGTTGACAACCTCGACGGCATCGAGCTTCGATGGCGTCTTAAAGGCAAATGTCATCGTGGTGGGAAGCTTCACGTAACTCGGAAGCTTGCCCTCACTGTCCCAGTTGCCGCTCCAGTCCCACAGGAACTCAAAGCCGTTGTCGCCCTCGTTATTATCGAACAGCGCGTTATAGCTCTTCTGCTGAATAAGCTTCTCGACGTTGGTGCCGTCATCGGTAGTGAGCTCGTCGTTGGTCATCGTGATGTCGAAGGCGTCGCGGCCGTACTCGGCGACCGTGGGCTGCGGAACGTCCGGCATCGTCACCGTGCCATCGCTCGCAAACTCAAGTGCGTCGCACGCCGGGCCAATGAGCCAAGATGTCGAGGGCAGTTCAACCTTGCCGGCGGTCTTGGCCTTGAGCTTGAAGCTCGCCACCGCGCCGGTGCCGTTGTAGAGCTTGCCATCTCCGCGGTTGGCAAAAGCGAGGTTGATGGTCTGCGTGCCGTCCTCAAACTGGATCTTCTCGCGCGACAGGTTCTCCATGCCGGCGGTCGAACCATCCTGTGAGATGCTCTCGGACACAAACTCAAACTGGTCACTCTTAAAGTTGACGAGCGCGCCCAGGGCGTTGACGTTCTTGGCGTCGGCCGCATAGACATCGACGGTGATCTCATCGCCGGCCTCGACCTCAGTCTTGCTCGGAATCACCGCAAGGGTACCAGCGACCTTGCCCTTCTGCTTGGTGCCGCCGTCGAGCCCCGCCATGGTGAACGAGTAATCGTAGACGTCGTAGACGCCGTTATTGTTGAGGTCAGCAAAGTGGTCGCGGATCTGCGAGTTGAACGTCGAGGCATCGGACCCACGGTTCTCGAGACCCAGATAGTTCTTCATGTTGGAGTAGTCGCCATCGGAGATCGTTGCCTTGTTGAGGTTGGAGCCCACGGCGAAGCCATCCGTGCCGTCGGTCTTGTAGATGGCGATCTCGGACGCGGAGAAGAAATTGCCGACCGAGGCGAGCGGCGTCATACGCACGTAGCGTGCGGCCACGGCGCCGTCGAACGCCACCGTCTTACAGGCGGCGGAGCGCTCCCAATCGACTTCCTGGGTGGTCCAATGCGTGCCGTCGAGGCTCGTCTCGATGCGCATCTTGGTCACGGTGCCATTGCCGGCGTCGTCACGCGGATAGTACTCGAGCTTGTCAAGCTTGTAGGCCTTGCCGTAATCGACCGTCAGGGCCTTGCCCAGATCGTTGCCACCGGAGTGGAAACCGCCGTCGCCCGACTGGAACTCATGGTCGAAGGCGAGATCGGCCTTGTGGCTGCCATAGAGCGAGCCCTCCCAAGTGATCTTCTCAGCTGTGGGGACGTTGCGCCACGGGTCGAGCGCGGAGCTCGCCTCGAGCACGTCACTCCAGGCGGAGTAGCCATCGGCGTTGCGCGAACGAATCTGGTAGGTATGCTTGCTGTTGTAGGCAAGGTCGGCATGCGTAAACTCCGCCGCATCGCCCACGGCGAACACGGTACCGTCTACCTTAAGGTCGTAGGAGGTAGCACCATCGACCTTTCCCCAGGTGAGCTTGATGCTCGTGGGGGTGGTGGCATCCTCGGGAGCGGCAAGGTTCGCGGGTGCGGAGAGGTTCTCGTTGAGGCGGTCGACGGCCAGCGTGGCATCGGCGTTCACGAAGCCGCCGAGTTCGAGCGTCTGCGCCGCTGCAGCGACATCGGTCTTCGCGAACTTGACGTAGACCTTGGGGTTCGTGGTGATCTTGGTGTTGTTGAAGCTCTCGCCCTGCTCGGCCTCGGTGCTGTCTGCATCACTGCCGTAGTGGTTGAGGTTGGGGGTCTCGTTGTAGAAGTAGACCGCCTGGCCGGCCTCGGGGTTCGCGGCGTCAAAGGCCTCCTGCGAGTTGACCTCAACCACGTTGAGCGCGGAGCCACCGTTCTTGGCGACGACGCTCGTGGGCTTGGCGGACACGTTGGCCACGAAGGTCGTGGTGCGGTTGGAGTCGTAGCCGTTGTAGCCACCCTGCGAGGCTTCGGCGGTAAAGGTCGCGGTGCCGCCCGTGGCCTTGGAGCTGTAGACGGTACTCACATGCTCGCCGTAGGAGATATTGTCGATCGTGCCGTAGGCATCGTCCTCGGTCGTGTTGTTCTGGATGGAAGAGCCGTCGTCCTCGTACTGCGTAAAGGTGCCGTCACCCTCGGTGGCGAAGAACTCGACGATACGCTGGCTGCGGTCGGTACCCTTGGTGTTGGTGTCGCTCACGGCCTCGGGGTTGTTGTTCTCGGCATACATCGGCACGATGGCGTTGGCCTTCACAAACAGCGGCAGCTTCCAAAGCGGCGCATCGTAGTTGTTGAGGACCTGGCCGCCGCGGTACTGCTTACCCGAGAAGTAGTCAATCCAGATGGTGGGATTCTCGTCGGTGCCGTAGTTGGGAAGGTAGATACCATTGCGAACGTCGTTGCCGTTCTCATCTGCCTGGGTATCCTGATACACCGGTGCCACCAGGAAGTTCTCACCAAACATGTACTGATACTGCGTCGAGGTGCTTGCGGCGTACTCGGAGTTGTCGGAGAGCAGCATGGCGCGGATCATGGGCAGGCCGGTATCGCCGTTGCCCGTGTCGATGTTGGCCGCCGAGGCCGCGCTCGTGTAGATATAGGGCATGAGTTGCGCCTTGAGCTTGAGGTAAAAGCGCGAAATGCCCGTGTAGGGATCGCCGTGCGTCATGGGCGACTTGCGGTAGGTGCCCCAGCCGTCCATATCGAGCATAGAGGGCGTGAACGTCTTCCACTGGTAGTCGCGCGCGGAGATGATGGGGTCGCCACCAAAGATGCCGTCCATATCGGAGCCGATGTTGGGGTTGCCCGAGAGGCTCTGACCGATATACGTGGGGATGTGGAAGCGGATGTACTCCCAGTTGCCGCCGTACTGATCGCCGGTCCAGATGCCACCAAAGCGCTGCGTGCCGGCCCAACCGTCAAGCGTGATGATGTTGGGGCGCTTGTTGGCACCGGTCGTCACCGTATCGTAGGCCGTCTTGATGCCGTTGAGGCCAAAGGAGTAGCCAGAGCCCACCCAAGCGACGTCGGTCTTGAGGGCGGTAATGCCGCCCGTCTTGACCTCGGCGTCGAAATCGCGAAGCAAATGCCACGGGGTCTCGGAGTTGCTGTCAGGCTCCAGGTTAGACTGGGTCCACAGACCCGTGCTCACACCCTTGGAGTTAGCATACTCGGTAAACTTCTTAAGGTTGTCGACGTTGGCACGCACGGCGTTGAGGCGCTCGGCTGAACTCGTTCCGTCGGAGTTGACGCCGCCGGTCTTGTAATAACCGTTCTGGCCATAGCCGGCACCGTATCCGTCGTTCGGCAGGAACCAGCCGAGCGGCATGTCGTTGTCCTCGTAGTCATCGATAACCTGCTGGGCGGAGAACTGGCGGTCGAAATCGGTCGCCTTCATGTTCTCGGTATCGACCGTGGGGCCCTCTCCGTTGAGCGTCTCGGCGGCAAGCGTGCCGTCGAGCTTGTAGCCCGTCGACATGCCGGACTCGTATTTAACGTTGCCCTTCTCACTCGAAGGCTTGCTGCCCTTGGTCTCCCACTTCTTCTGACCCGAGGTCGTTGACCAGCCATCACGGTTGTAGGCATTAAGGTGACCCAGGTAGAAACCGTACTCGGGCAGCAGTACCGGATTGCCGGTCACCTTGTAGTAGTCCTGCAGCATCTCGGTCGCCACGTTCGAGGCGCCCGTTTCGGTTGCCACGAAGTAATAGGCATCGAACTCATTCTCGCTGTGCGAGGTCGTGACCGTCGAGGAGTCCGTAGAGCCAAAGTCGTAAGAACCCTCGGCAAAGGTGTTGCGAAGCACGCCGTAGCCGTCGCTCGTCCAGTAGAACGGGTTGGGCGAGGCGACGCCGCCGTCGGTCCAGTTATTAGTGTTGGAGATGGCGATGGTCTGGTTGGTGTGCAAGAAGCGCCCATTCTGGGTGCCACCGCCAAAGAAGTTCTCGGACTTCTCCTTGGCGAGTGTCTGGACAGTACCCTTCTTATCAAGGTCGAGGGATGCGGACTCGGAGACCACGACGCGGTCGCCCGATTTAATGCTCATCTTGCCGGTCGCCTTGTCCAGAACCACGGTCGCCTTGCCGCCGGTGATCTCGATAGCGTCGCCTTTGTCGACAACCGTTGCGCTCGGCTTGCTGTAGGTGTCCGAGGTGTCGGGCTGGGCCTGAATCTTAGCCGTGTGGGACTTGCTACGCGGCGTGGCGTACTCGGAAAACTCGCCTTTGGGGTCGACGTTGTAACGGAAAATGCCGTCCTCTAGAAATGTGATACGCCCCTTAATGCCGTCGGCGAAATCGATGTCGACGACGTTCGAGGCTGACTGGGAAACGGTCGCCGAGTCGACGCCCTTGAGCGGCGTGGCAATCGCCTGCTGGGGGCTGGCGAACACGAGAGTCGCCGCTGTTGCGACGAGAACCGCGCTTCCCTTCACCCACCGTTTCGTGAAAATGGAATTCCTACGCACCTGGACTCCTTCCCTCCGACATGCGGAAGTGTCGCGGACGCGCGCCCTGCAGCATGGGCGAACGCATCAAACGGGGGGGTGTTCGGTACATTCCGTACAATTGGCCCACCCGTTACCAAGGGGTCAACTGGTAGTAACCAGATAGCCACCTATTAGGTTGAATCAGCATACGGGAGCAGTTGCGCAACCAAGTTCGAAATTCTCCCAGCGGCATTAAAATGAACGTAGACGGCTAAGTGGGGTCCAAAAGCCATACCAATTGGTTCTTCAACCAAATACCAATTAAGCAAAAATGTACTGTTTATCTGGTATTACATAGACCATACCTTTACGTACGTTGGCTGACTTTGGGCTTAAATGAGCAATCGACAGAGGGTGGTGGACAGTTAGTTCAGATATGTATTTTTTGGCGGTGCTAATTGGCGCTAACAAACTGGTTTGGGCCGCTTTAGACCCGATAATAGGTCCTTCTCGCTCTTGCCCGTACGCCTTTATCAGTTCAGACCACCTAAAACAGCTCAATCGAGCCCAAATCGCCCTCCACGCGGCCTCAAATAAATACAAATCTGAACTAACTGTCCAAGAGGAGTGCCCCACGGATAGGAAAAGGCTCTGGCGAATCCTCTAATCGCCAGAGCCTTGCCAAAACCCGTGTGTCTGGAGCACATCGCCGCATACCAGTCTTTCACCCATGAAGCTAGAGATTTTCTTCCGCCCACTTCTCAAAATCAACCGCTCGCCTTTGGGCAGTTCGGTACACTTCCATGTCTTCGCGAGCGCCCACCACGACGATGGCCATTTTCCCTTTTATCTTGATGAGGCGATACACAATCCGAATGCCACTTCCTCTGAGCTTGATTTTCATAAAGCCTGTCAAATCTGTACCGGCCTTGTTTCCAAGGGGTTTACCGAATCCGCCTTCGTTCTGCGACAATGGATTCGCTCTGATTTTCTCGATGGCCTTAAGCACGTTCTTTCGTTGGGAGCCGTCCAGACGCTTAACATCCTTGAGAGCATCCGGGTAGAAAGCGACTTCGTACCCGCTCATTCAAACTCGACCTCATCCATCTGATCGAGTTCGTCCTGGCCCACACCCAACTCTGCCATAACATCAGATAGGGAAACGAGTTCATCATCGCTTGTCGCAGCCGTCCTCTTAAGGGCCAACGTCAACAAGGCGAGGTCCTCCTCCGCCTGCTTCGCCTCCCTGTATTCATCGGGCGTCACAATAACGAATGCCGGCTTATTGTGTTTAAGGACCACAACGGGATTATCGTCCCCAACCTTCGAAAAAGCAGCCGAACCCTTACCGTGACTGAAATCGCTGATGGGAACAAGATTGTCGAGCATCTTTAAAGCAGGCATCGAGACCTCCAAATATAAAGTCTTTTATGCATTCATTTTAGCATGCAGAAAATACCAGCAATCACGGAATGGTGACACGGACGAGGCATCGCTTTCCACCAACCGTTGATCATCGACCGAGCAAAATATCCCGCCAAGAGATCGAGCGAGGATTCCGTCCTTCGAAGAGGGCCGTATTGGCCTCCTCGCGGGACGAAATTCTCGCTCGTTCGTTTCAGCCCGCGTCATCGCGTGCTAGACGGCCAGCTCGCCTGATTCACCCATAAGCCATCGTGCCAGGTCGACGACCTTGATGCCATCCCAATCAGTCGTTTCGTGCCCTGTTCGGGCGATGACGCACTTGGGATAGGCGTCTCGAATCCGTCGCAGCGGATCAAGCTCACGCTCCAGCGTCGCTTCTTGGGAAATGTCGTCACTCACCTGGATATAGACACGGCGGTCGCGCCTGATGGCGACAAAGTCTACTTCCTTTTGGTAGAGAACGCCGACGTAGACTTCCCATCCGCGGCGCATAAGCTCGATTGCCACCATATTCTCGTAAACATGGCCAAAATCGAGCTTTTTCGTGCCAAGCGCGGCGTAGCGAAACGAATGGTCGGCCAGGTAGTATTTATCTCCCGTCGACAGGTATTTCTTTCCTGAGACGTCAAAGCGACGAAACCGGTAGAACGCAAACGCATTACACAGGTAGTCGATATACACAGCCAGCGTCTTGTCGCTTATCTTAAGGTTCGCTCGTGAAAGCTCGGCCGCCATCCCCTTGAGAGAAGAGATGTTTCCGACGTTATCCATCAGGAACTCGCAGGAACGTTTAAGCTGCTCCGCATTACGTATACGATATTTTTGTCTGATGTCGCGCAGGATAAGAGTTTCAAGCACATCCGAGATGTATGAGAAACGCATCCTTTCGTCCTGGTAGATATAGGAACCCGGCATTCCTCCCTCGCGGACATAGCGAGCAAGGGCCTCGGCTGGAGAAGTGATCTCGTGATACGCCGAGAACTCCGCAAGTGAAAACGGAAAGACCTCGATCTCCACCGTTCTTCCCGTGAACAACGTCGAGAGGTCGCTTGAGAGAAGAAAGGCGTTCGACCCCGTGATGTAAATGTCATATTTCTCTGACGCATGAAGACTGTTGATAGCCCGCTCGAACCCTTCACACATCTGGACCTCGTCGATCATGACGATATTCCGGCAACCCTCAATATAGTGCTTTTCCACATATGTATGCAGCGCATGGTATTCCGCCAACGGCTCGAACTCAAGTAGATTGAAGTTGACGTGTATGACGTTGGCCGAGGGGTCGTTTGAATGAAGTTGGCTGGCAAACGCCTCAAGCAATTTCGATTTTCCGCATCGCCTGATTCCGGTGATCACCTTGATATCAGGCGTACCTGCCACCTTGGAAAGCTTGCTCATGTAGAACGGGCGATTAATAAGTCTCATGGCAATCCACTTCGCAAAATTAAGATTAACTGAAAAACGCGAAGTACAATATATCATCTACTTCGCGTTTTTGAGAAATCCTAGATTTCGCGTAATTATGTTCGCCAAGCTATCGCAAACCCGACACGGGTGAGATCTCCGCCTGATTGACCCTGCGCAGCAGTCCGAAGCGAAAGACGCGAGTCCTCAGACCGCTCCGGTAAAGTGAGGGCCGCGACGGTTACCGCGGCCCTCTTGAGAAACGTGTGCGATTGTCAATCGCTCGCGCTAGTCTTCCTTGCGGCGGAAACGAGCAAGAAAGACTCCGATTGCGGCGATCGCGGCGACGGTCGCCACCGTTTGATCACCGGTGCTCGCAAGTGAGTTAGCGGACTTGCCACCCTGAGCCTTGTCACCAGCGGGCTTTCCCGCCTGGGCGCCATCGTTCGAACCGCCGGATGTCTGCCCACCGTTGCCGGAACCCTGATTGCCACCGGACGCACAAAGCTCCTTCGGCAGCACACGGTGCAACCGAGTCACCGCAGGCCGGGGCGGGAGGGACCGAGTTTCCTCCTGAGCGACTCTGCTTGCAGCCGGAGCGAAAGGGGGAAATCTCGGCCCCTCCCGCCCCGGCCGGACAGGTCAACTACACCGTATGCTGCGGCAGGTCCTGCAGGGCGATGACGTCCATGCCCATGTCGTTGGCGCTGCCGTGACCCTGCTGGTCCTCACGCACGGCCTCGATAGCGCTCACGTACGTGTTGGCCGCGGACATCGCGGTCACGCAGGTCACGCCGCGACGCACTGCCTCGGTGCGCAGCAGATAACCGTCGCCACGCGAGCCCGGGCCGTATGGCGTATTGATGATTACCGCAATCTTGCCATCGGCGATGAGGTCACCGATGTTGGGACGCTCGCCGTCGTGCGGGCCGCTGATCTTCTCCACGACTTCGCACGTCACGTTGCCGCCGCGCAGCACGCGCGCCGTACCCTCGGTGGAGCAGATGTCAAAGCCCAGGTAGCGCAGGATGCGGGCGACCGAAAGGATGTGACGCTTATCTCGGTCGCACACGCTAATGAACACCTTGCCGGCGCTCGGGTCGGGCAGCTTGTAGTCAATCGCCAGTTGCGTCTTGGCGTATGCCTCGGGATAGCTCTTGGCGATACCCATGACCTCGCCCGTCGACTTCATCTCGGGCCCCAGGATAACGTCAGCGCCCGGGAAACGACCCCAGGGCATAACGGCTTCCTTCATACAGAACCAATCGAGCTGACGCTCGTCGCTCGGCAGGCCCAGGCTCGCGATGGAATCGCCTGCCATGATACGCGCCGCGCACTTGGCCAGCGGCACGCCGGTTGCCTTGGAGATGAACGGCACGGTACGGCTGGCACGCGGGTTGGCCTCGATCACGTAGACGGTCTCGCCCTTGATGGCGTACTGCACGTTGACCAGGCCGCGTACGCCCAGCGCCATCGCGATGCGGCGCGTGGTCTCGCGAAGCTTTGCCTGCAGGCTCTCGCTAAAGCTGAACGGCGGGATGCAGGTCGCGGAGTCGCCGGAGTGAATACCGGCCTCCTCGATATGCTCCAGAATGCCGCCGATGTAGACCTCTTCGCCATCGCACAGGGCGTCGACATCGGACTCGATCGCACCCTCCAAGAAGCGATCCAGATACACCGGGTAGTCGGGGCTAATGCGCGCAGCCTCGGCCATGTAATCGCGCAGATGCTCGGCATCGTAGGCGATCATCATGCCGCGGCCGCCCAGCACATAGCTCGGACGCACCAGCAGCGGGTAGCCGATGTGTGCGGCAACGGCCTCGGCCTCCTCAAACGAGGTGGC
Organism: uncultured Collinsella sp.; assembly: GCA_900553165.1. GTDB lineage: Bacteria > Actinomycetota > Coriobacteriia > Coriobacteriales > Coriobacteriaceae > Collinsella. The sequence goes on along the minus strand of USCN01000006.1, from coordinate 1,516 downwards.
CTGGCCCGCCGGCGGATACATAATACCCAGTTTGTCGAGCAGGGCGGCAAAACGCTCGCGGTCCTCGGCAAAATCGATGGCGTCGGGCTTGGTACCCATGATGTTCACGCCGCTCTCCTCGAGCATGCGCGCCAGCTTAAGCGGGGTCTGGCCGCCGAGCGTCACCACGACGCCGTCGGGTCGCTCAACATCGATAACGTCCATGACGTCCTCGTAGGTGAGCGGCTCAAAGTACAGGCGGTCGGACGTGTCGTAGTCGGTCGAGACGGTCTCGGGGTTGCAGTTGACCATGATGGTCTCAAAACCACGGGCCGCCAGTGCATAGCTCGCATGCACACAGCAGTAGTCGAACTCGATACCCTGGCCGATACGGTTGGGGCCGGCGCCCAGGATCATCGCCTTGGGCTTGTCCGCCGGCGTGGTCTCGTCGGGGGCCACGCACTTTTTGGCGACTGGGCTCGTGCGGTAGATGTTCTCGTAGGTCTTGTAATGGTACTCCGTGGCGCTCGAGAACTCCGCAGCGCAGGTATCGACCGTCTTCATGCTGGGAACCACGCCCAGGCCCTTGCGATAGGCGCGCACAAAGCGCTCGTCCGAGCTGGTCAGCGCGGCGATCTCGGCGTCGCTCGTGCCGTACTGCTTGAGCAGACGCATCGCGTCGGCGTCGATATCCTCCACACGCAGGCCGCGGATGCTCTCCTGGACCTGCACCATGTCGTTGATACGGTTGAGATACCACGGATCGATACCGCAGATAGCGTGGATGCGCACAACGTCCCAGCTGCGGCGCAGGGCCTCGACCACAAAGAAGATGCGATGCTCGGTCGGGGTTGCCACGGCCTGAGCGAGCTCATCGTCGCTCAGCTTGTCGGCACCCTCTTTGCCTCCGGCGCAAATGCCCTGGTGGCCGTCCTCCAGCGAGCGCATAGCCTTGCCAAAGGCCTCCTCAAAGGTGCGGCCGATCGCCATGATCTCGCCCACGGCCTTCATACGCGTGGTGAGCGTGGGGTCGGTACCCTTGAACTTCTCGAAGGCAAAGCGCGGCACCTTGACCACGCAGTAGTCAATCGTGGGCTCAAAGCAGGCAGGCGTAGCCTTAGTGATGTCGTTGACGATCTCGTCGAGCGTGTAGCCCACGGCAAGGCGCGCGGCGGCCTTGGCGATGGGGAAACCCGTGGCCTTGGAGGCCAGCGCGGACGAGCGGCTCACGCGCGGGTTCATCTCGATGACGATCAGGCGGCCGGTGTTGGGGTTCACGGCAAACTGCACGTTGGAGCCACCGGTCTCGACGCCGATCTTCTCCAGAATGGCGAGCGAGGCCACGCGCATGCGCTGATACTCAAGGTCGGAGAGCGTCTGCGCCGGCGCCACGGTGATGGAGTCGCCGGTGTGCACGCCGACCGGGTCGACGTTTTCGATCGGGCAGACGACCACGACATTGTCCTTCTTGTCGCGCATCAGCTCGAGTTCGTATTCCTTCCAGCCTTCGATGCCTTCTTCGATCAGCACCTCGTTG
>USCN01000005.1 GCA_900553165.1 uncultured Collinsella sp. | reverse complement strand
CGCCGTAGAGCAGCTCGACCGAGGTGCGCCGCTCGGAGGCGGCCCGGTCGTAGAGGGCGAAGAAGTCTGTGGCAGACGCCTGCGGGTCGAGGTCGACGAGCAGGGTCCGAAGGCCCCGGGCGGCGAAGATGGCCGCCAGGTTCACGGCGGTCGTCGTCTTGCCGACGCCGCCCTTGTAGTTGGAAATTGCTATCGTGCGCATGGGTCGCGTCCTCTCTAGCGTGGGGCGCGCCTCGCCGCATCCGGTCCGGCGCGCCCCGAGTCTCGGAGCGTCGGGACAAAACCGTACAGATTTGTCCGACAAGCGGAGTGTACCACGAAAACGTACGGATATGTACGCTTTCGTGGTACATCACCATGCTATAATCCTAGATATCAATCATCCAGCGGGGCCTTTGGCAAGCGCCGCTTCGAGTTAGGTCAGGTTAGATGAAGAACTAGCGATGCCCGTTTCGGGTACCCCATACGACCACTCTGTACATCCGGTCGCGCTTCAGGGTGCCGCATCGCTTCAGTGTCTTCTCGTTCCGAATCCATACATCGCGTGCCTGACCCTGCGCGACCTCCTCTCAAAGGAGCTCGCCATGCAACTGAATCTCACTCACATCAGCTATACCTACCCCGGTACGGCATCGCCTGCCATCGAAGACGTCAGCGCCACGTTCCCATCGGGATGGACGGGCATCATCGGCGACAACGGATGCGGGAAGAGCACGCTCGCCCGTATCGCCGCCCGCGCTATTACACCCGATTCCGGGACAGTGAGCCCGAGTCTGTTCGCGTCGTATTGCCAGCAAGACTCGACGCAGGAACCGGACGATCTCTTCGATCTCGCATCGGATTGGGGCAAGGAGGCGCAACGGGCAAGGGCACTGCTCCGCATCGAAGACGACTGGTTCTGGCGCTACGACACGCTCTCGGGCGGTCAACAGAAGCGGATCCAAATCGCATGCGCCCTCTATGCACAACCAGATATCCTCATCATGGACGAGCCGACCAACGACCTCGATGCCGCCACGCGCGACATCGTGAAGGAGGCGCTGGCCTCCTTCAGCGGCATCGGCATCCTCATCTCGCACGATAGAGACCTGCTCGATAGCCTTGTGGGCCAGAGCCTCATGTGCGAGGGCGCGCGTTGGACCATGCGCCCCGGCGGGTACTCAAAGGCAAGCGACCAAGCGGCGAGCGAACGCGCCTCTGCGATGAGGGATCGCGAGCAAGCCTCTCGTGAAGCGAAGCGCCTGAAGGCAGAAGCCCAGCGCAGGAGCGAAGAGGCGGCACGTCAGAAGGGCAAGCGAAGCAAGCGCGGTTTGAGCAAAAAAGACAGCGACGCTCGCGAGAAGATCGGACGCGCCATAGTCTCTGGCAAGGACGGCGTTGCAGGGAGGCTCTCGTCCAAAATGAGCGGACGGCTCGCAAAGGCCGAGGCAGAGCTTTCCAAGAAAACCGTCTCGAAAAGATACGACCATCGTATCGGCGAGTTCGGCGTCACTGCACGCTCAAGTTGCGTGGCGCACTTGGAGGCATCGCGACTGTCTGCTGGCGAGTTCTCGATAGATGTGCCGGAGCTCTGGATCTCACCAACGGATCACGTGGTGCTGACCGGTGCGAACGGAACGGGAAAGAGCCTGGTGGTACGAAGCATCATCGAATCTGTTCCTGATAATGTCAAAGTTGCGTACGTTCCCCAGGACGTCGGGCCAGAGGAACGCGAGCGAGCCCTGAGGCATCTCCGAGACCAGGACCAGGAGACGAAAGGTCGCATCCTCTCCATCGTGGCGCGGTTGAACTCCGACCCTGACAGACTGCTCGATGGCGACGATTTGAGTCCTGGCGAACTCCGCAAACTCATGCTTGCTGAACAGCTTGTTACGAATCCCAACTTCCTCGTACTCGACGAGCCTACGAATCATCTTGATGTGGGCTCTATTGAGGCGCTGCAGGAAATGCTGAGCGGTTTCTCTGGCGCGTTACTGTTGGTTACGCATGATAGACAGCTGTCGGAGGCAGTCACGCAGATTGGCTGGGAAACTATTCAAGGTGAAAGCCTGATGAGATTGCTGGTCGTCTAAACAATGGGTTTTATAAAAGAGCCTTGTCGGGCGGATTTGCAGCTTCAGTTTGCAATTATTGTTTAACTCCGCGTGGGAAGTCGCAAGCGGCTTGCTCGTGACGACAGCGACTATTGCCAAAGGGTGGAACAAATAAGGACTCATAGAAATCCTTGGTCGGTGTGCTAACATGATTACAGTGAGTAAGTAAGTCTTCAATAACACTAAGCCATTACATAATAAAAAGGCGGTGAAGGCTTAGGATGTCGAAGCTGCCCGGAAAGATGACGCGAAAGCAGCACTGGGTGCCGCGGTTCTACCTGCGCCATTTCGCGGATTCCTCCGGGCAGCTTCATGCCTACAGCAGACAGAAGGGCTCCTTCTTCCGCACGAATTGCGAGAACCTTTGCAGCATGCGCGATCTTTATGAGGTCGAGCATGCCGATGCGACAGGCGATGCGACAGACAGATTCTATGCGCAGAACCTCATCGAGGTTAAGCTATCTGAGCTCGAGAGCCGCATCGCGCCGCTTTACGATCGCTTTTTGGAACGCCAGAAAGAAGACCAGTGCGAAGACGAAGGGTATTCTGATGGGAAAGCCGCCGTTTGCGAGCTGGCAGCAAATATCATCGTCCGGCACCCTATCAGTATGCGCGTCGACAAGAAATGGTCACGCGAGACTGCCGAAGAGCTGCTCAGAAACGTTCATCTGACACCCTATGAGCTCGGCTTGCTCGATTGGTCGGATTGGCGCGGGGATTCCCAAGCGGTGGTCGAGCTTGCCGCCGCCGCAACCATGCTCTTCTCCAACGATGATATTGTGCCAGTTAACCGTATTCGAAAGGCTTTTTTTGAGAAGAGCTTCTCCATCCTTAGGGCACCCGTCGGCTCAGGGTTCGTTACGACGTCGATGCCTATGTTCATCATCGGGCCCGAGGACGACTCGTACGATTTTCATCTCGCGTATATGCCGTTGAGCAGTGAGTATGCTGCGGTCTTTTCAGATGACCCTCTATTTCCGCCGTTTGCGAGACTCGGTTTTTCGGGCGTCGAGTTCATGAACCGACTTCTTCTGCTTAACTGCGAGCATTGGGATGTCGCCATATCGAGGGGAAGCGGCCCGCTCGAGCACGCGGTACGCGATTGGAGTCAAGCGAACAGTGCCGAATTCATGCACGAGATGTTCACGCGCGACGGCAGGGAGCTATCCCTCGACACAGTGATCTACGACCGCTCGAAGAAGAAGGGGCAGACGATGATCGATACCATCGACCGTGGCTGCCTCGAGGGCGGCTGCCTTGATGACGAGGACCTGCGCATCATCTTCGAGCACCTTCTGGGGAGAAGACGGCAAGGACCGGGAACATTAAAGGGTCAAGCAGCGTATTGATAAAATTGACCCCGCCAGCAATAACCGCAAAGGATAGATAGGGCTTTAAGGATGGATGCAGGAAAAGCAACGATAAGCGGCGTGTTCAACGGATCGCGCCTGCTCGAAATACCTTTTTACCAAAGGGCGTACGTCTGGGGAGAAGAGCAATGGGAGCGTTTCCTCGGCGACATGGAGTTCGTCACGGCCTCGAAGCGGCCCTATTTCCTGGGCTCCATCATCCTGAAGCAGGCCTCCTCCGGCAACACCTGGTCCGAGGTCTCCGAGGTTCGCACCGTCATCGACGGCCAGCAGCGACTCACGACCATGGTCATCTTCTTCAAGGCACTCTGTGCAAAAAACGGCACCAACAATTTGTTTGAGCGAGATTTCGTCCTGGAGACCGGCGATGTCGCCTTGCGGCACGGCAAGTACGACCGGCAGGATTTCGAAAAGGTCGTCAGCGCCACGGGCTGCGAACCCCTCGAGGGCTCCTCGGCCATCGTCCTTGCCTACAACTACTTCCTCAAGAATATCGACCCGGAGAAGGTCGACAGGAACACGATCAAGTCGAACGTCCAGTTCGTCTGCATCGATCTTACCGAGGGCGAGGACGAGCAGCAGATATTCGACACCATCAACTCGCTCGGGGTGCGCCTGACGACGGCGGAGCTCCTTAAGAACTACTTCTTCAACCGCGAGAACGAGCAGGCGTTCAAGGAGTGCTGGGAAGACGTCTTCGAGCCCACGGCTGAGAAGAGGGAGTATTGGGAGCAGGAGATCGTTACCGGGCGCATCAAGCGCACGCTCGTCGACCTCTTCTTCGACGCGTTCCTCCAGATTCTGGTCCAGGACAAGAGGCGTGGCGTCACGACCGAGGACAAGCTCTTCTATTCGCGTACTTCGAACCTCTTCCAGTCCTACAAGGATTTCATCGGCAGGTACTGCAACGGCGACAAGGTCGAGATTCTCGACAACATGAAGGCGTATGCCGAGGCGTTCGAGTCCACGTTCGACCCTGGCTACTGCGACGCGGACATCCCCTCCGCTTCCGGCGTCGAGCGCCTGAACGTGCTGATATTCGGCCTCAAGAACTCGACGCTCATCCCGTACGTGCTCTACGTTCGAAAGAACGCGGAGTCTTCGAGCGAGGAATCTAAGATCTACGCCCTGCTTGAGAGCTACATCGTCCGCCGAATGCTGGTTCAGGCGACCACGAAGAACTACAACAGGCTGTTCACCTCGCTGATCTTGAACGAGGTGAAGGACGCGGAGGCGCTGAGGAAGGCTCTCGAAGCCAATGACGAGGCGACGACGTACATGCCCGGCGACGCCGAGGTTCGAGCGGCATTCGAGGAATCGTGTCTGTACAACCTCCAGTCCAAGGGCGTCCTCTATCTGCTGGAAAGCGCCATTCGTCCGGGCATGAGCAGCACGGCCCTGCTCGGGTTCAACCAGTACACCCTCGAGCACATGATGCCCAAGAAGTGGCGCAACAAATGGGGAGCCCTCGACGATGAGGCTGCCACGCGAAGGGACCGGAAGCTCCTCACGCTCGGCAACCTCGCCATCATCACGCATTCGCTCAACGCCTCCATCCGCGATGCCGATTGGCCCACCAAGAAGCAGGGAAAGGGATACAAGGACGGCCTTGCCCTCTGCGCCGCCGGCCTTGCGACCATGGCCGGCGCCCTAGAGAAGGAGTCTTGGAACGAGGGCGATATCGCCGATCGCGCCGAATGGCTTGCGGACAAGGCGTTGGAGGTCTGGCGCTAAGCCCTACCTGCGTCCCATCTCGAAGATGCTTGCGGTGTCGGAACCCGCATCGATGACGGATGGAACCGGCTCTTCCAAAAACGTAGTTCGTGGCGATGTCTCTTCCGTCGGCGCGTCAACAGGCTCGCCGAGCGCTAGGAAGAACCTCATCACGTGCTCAATTCTCTGTTGCAGGGACTCGCTCAGCTCGCCGTAGGAGGCCGCCAGCCGCACCTCCTTGGCCAATTCCGCCATCGAGTCCCTCAGTGCCTTCTGCACGCTCACGGAGGGCCTCACCTCGACCTGGGTATCGGTGAGCTTGGCGATGATGTAGTCCTGCCTGTTCATGCCGCTCCAGGCTGCCATCTCGCATATGAGCTTGCGCTCCTCGGGCGTGCAGCGGAACGCCATCGTCTTGCTGCGCTTGCGGGCGCTGTTCTCGCACGGCATCCTTCTTACCCCCTCGCCCCGTCGAGCGCGGCGGCCATCTCGTCCTGCTTCGTGGGGAACAGGTGCGCGTAGCGGTAGGTGATGTCCACCGCCTCGTGGCCCATGCGCTCGGCGATGGCCAGCGCGGAGAAGCCCATCTCTATCAGCAGGCTCACATGGCTGTGGCGTATGTCGTGTATGCGGATGCGCTTCACGCCCGACGCCTTGCACCCGCGCTCCATCTCGTGGGCCAGGAAGTGCTTGGTCACGGCGAACAGGCGCTCGTCGGGGGCGACGTCGTCGCGCATCTCGATGAAGTCCGCCATCTCGTCGCGCAGGAAGGCGGGCATGACGATCGTGCGCACGGACTTGGGCGTCTTGGGGTCGGTCACGGTGTCAACGCCGTTGAGGCTCTGGTACGACTTGTTGATGCGCAGCCGCGAGCTCTCCAGCATGAAGTCGGACGGCGTGAGCGCCAGGAGCTCGCCGCAGCGTATGCCCGTCCAGTAAAGCAGCTCGAAGGCGTGGAATGAGAGAGGCTTGTCCATGACGGCCTCGCTGAACCTCAGGTACTCGTCCTTGGTCCAGAACTGCATCTCGCCGCCCTTCTTCGAGCCTATCTTGTCGACCCTGCGCACCGGGTTGTCGCTGAGGCCGTAGTAGCGCTCGGCGTGGTTGAAGATGGCGTTGAGCTGGTTGTTCACTGTGCGCAGGTACGTCGGTGCCCAGGGCTTCCCGTCGGCGTCCCGGTGCTCGGTGAGCTCGTTTTGCCACCTGATGACGTCGATCGGCCTCACGTCGCACATGCGCATGTCCCCGAAGAACGGCACGAGCTTGTCGTTGATGATGTACTCCTTGGTGATCCACGTGTGCTCGCGTATGCGCGGCTTCACCTCGGAGGCGTACACCTCGACGAACTCGGAGAACGTCATGTCCATGGCCCCGCCGTTAAGGCTCTTGAACTGGCTCTCCCACACTGCGGCCTCCACCTCGGAGGAGAAGCCGCGCTTCGTCTTGTGGCGCTTCGAGCCGCGGGCGTCGCGGTAGTAGCACTGCACGTAGAACGTGCCGTTGCCGTCGTCCTTGTACACGGGCATGTCAGTCCACCTCCGGGAAGTACAGGGCGTCGAAGACGTCGCTTCGAACGCGCCCGCGGATGACCACGCGCCCGCGCGCCTCCTGCTCGGCGTTTATCTTCCTGATCACCTCGTAGGCGCTGCCTTTCTTGATCCTCAGCAGCTCCGCGACCTCGTCGGCGTCCAGCATGTGCGGCCTCGGCGTCTTCGCCACCTTCTCGTCCATGGCTCCTCCAATCAATGGCGTACGGATACGTACGGTTCACAGATTCAGAGTAAACGTACATATCTGTACTGTCAATAGAATTGCGTACATTTGCGTACGCTGATAAGATGTGCTGGTACGTAATTCCAGGAGGAGGGCTCATGTCCGTAGGCGAGAACATAAGGCGGTACCGCAAGTCGCGCGGCATGACGCAGGCGCAGCTCGCCGAGGCGGTCGGCCTGACCGAGGGGGCCGTGCGCCACTACGAGAGCGGCATCCGCGCCGTGAAGCCCGAGCTGCTCGAGTCCATCTCCGCGGCGCTCGGCGTGTCCGTCAACGCCCTCAAGGATTACGGCGTCGAGACTGCGGGCGACCTCATGTCGCTGCTCGTGCGGCTCGAGGACTCCTTCGGCATCGTGCCCGCAGCCGACGGCACGGGCCTCTCCCTGAACCCCAAGGCGCCGCACGCGCCCAAAGCCGCGATGGCGATCGAACTGTGGGCAGAGAAGCGCGCGCAGCTCGAAAACGGCAAGATCGACGCCGACGAATACGAGGACTGGAAAGCCTCGCTGTAGCGGCTCTCCGCATTTCGCGATCAACGCAACCGAATCAGGACGGTGGACCAGGCGGCGAGCGCCGCTCGGGCCTGCGTAAGCTGAGTTTTTACTCCCCATTGCATGCCAAGGCATTTCCGGCGCACCTGGGGAGTAAATGACGCGGTGGCTTACACGGCGGCACGCGGCAGTACGCCGCGGCATTTCCCCTGGTTACTCCCGTTTTCATTGAGGCGGCGAGATTCTTTACTCCCCATTAACCACCTGGGAAAACGCTGTGAGAAGACCGCCGAAAAGCCTATTGAGTTCGATTTGAGTTTCACAGGCCCCGAAACGGCCCCGTTTGGCTCTCGGAGACAAAAATCGCGCGTCTACTCACTTGGGATGAATCCTTACTCCCGTTCCTCCGAATGCCGCACCGTGCCTTGCCGTCTTGAAACACGGGGGAGTAAATTGCGAAATCGCAGGTGAAAGGGAGTAAAACGACAAAGAAAAAGCCTCCGTCCCAACGCGGGAACGGAGGCTCGGTTATCGTATTTACTCACCAACATCGCTGGCGGCTTTGCCATGACTCTCGTACGAAACGAAACTCAGCGGCACAGTGCGGCACTCAAAAATGCAGGTCAGAACCCTATCAGCCTACTCCCACTCGATGGTCGCGGGCGGCTTGGACGTGATGTCGTAGCACACGCGGTTGGCGCCGGGAACCTCGGCAACGATGCGGCCGGAGATGCGGGCCAAGACATCGTAGGGCAGCTTGGCCCAGTCGGCGGTCATGGCATCGCTGGACTCGACGGCACGCAGGATGATCGGGCGCTGATAGGTACGCTCGTCGCCCATAACGCCAACGGACTTGATGTCGGGCAGAACCGCGAAATACTGCCAGCAGCTGTGCTCAGAGTTGCGCTCGCCGGTCTGCTCAAACAGACGCTGGTTGTAGGCGTCGAGCTCCTCGCGCACGATGGCGTCGGCGTTCTTGAGGATCTCGAGCTTCTCCTTGTCGACCGCACCGATGATGCGGATGGCCAGACCCGGGCCCGGGAAAGGCTGACGGAACACGATGTGACCCGGCAGGCCCAGTGCCAGACCAAGTGCGCGGACCTCGTCCTTAAAGAAGTGGTCGAGCGGCTCAATGAGATCGAAGTGCACGCCCTCGGGGAACGGGATCAGGTTGTGATGGCTCTTGATGGTGGCCGTCTTGCCGCCCGTCTTGCGAGCGCCGGACTCGATGATGTCGGGGTAGATGGTGCCCTGAGCCAGGTACTTGACCGGCTTGCCATCGGTCTCGAGCTGCTGCGCCACGGCGAAGAACTCTTTCCAGAACTGCGTACCGATGATGCGGCGCTTCTCCTCGGGCTCGGTCACGCCGGCCAGAAGCTCGGCATAACGGTCCTCGGCGTGGACGTGAATAAAGTCGACGTCAAACTGCTTGGTGAAGACCTCCTCCACCTGCTCGGGCTCGCCCTTGCGCAACAGACCATGGTTGATGAACACACAGGTCATCTGCTTGCCCACGGCGCGGGCGCCCAGCGCAGCCACGACGGAGGAGTCGACGCCGCCGGACAGAGCCAGAATCACGCGGTCGTCACCGACCTTCTCGCGGAACTCGGCCGTCATGGTCTCGACCAGGTCGTCCATGCTCCAGTTGGGCTCCAGGCCACAGATCTCAAACAGGAAGTTGCTCAGCAGCTGCTGACCGTACTCGGAGTGCTTGACCTCGGGGTGGAACTGCGTGGTGAAAATCTTGCGCTCGACGCACTCCATGGCGGCAACCGGGCACACGTCGGTGCTGGCGGTAACGGTAAAGCCCTCGGGCACCTCGGACACGGCGTCGCGGTGGCTCATCCACACGGTCTGCTCCATAGGCGTGGAGTTAAAGAGCTTGGCGCCGGCCGTACGCGTGATGGTGGCGCGGCCGTACTCGCCCACCTCGGAGTGGCCAACCTTGCCGCCGAGCGTCACGGCCGTGATCTGATGGCCGTAGCAAAAGCCCAGGACGGGAAGGCCCAGGTCAAAGATGGCAGGATCGATGGACGGAGCGTCCTCGGCATACACAGAGGCCGGGCCGCCGGAAAGGATGAGCGCAGAGGCGTTCATTTCGCGAATCTCGTCGGCCGAGATGTCGCAGGGGACAATCTCGGAATACACGTTGAGGTCGCGGACGCGACGGGCAATGAGCTGACCGTACTGCGCACCAAAGTCGAGTACGAGGACCTTTGCGGAAGCCTTTTGATCCATGGTTTCCCCCTCTTGTTGGCGGGGAGCCGGTGCCCACCCGCGCGAATAAACGAAAACAGCTTACATAGTGTACACGTTATATGGGGTTTCTCGTCCCTCGCAGCCATCAGCGCACGGCAAACGCACGACCTGGGCCCTATTTGACGGTAATTGAAGCGTTACCAGACGTTACAGATGATGTAATACGTTTGAACATTGGACGCCCTGTGCCACAATACTGCCGAACGGCTCCGCCCCTGCGGCGGCAAATACGATAAGGAATACCAGCATGAAGCGCATCCTTCTCATCGCCACGGGCGGCACCATCGCATCGACCGAGGATGGCAACGGCCTCTCCCCCGCCCTGACCGGTGAGGAGCTCGCCCAGAGCGTCCCCGAGATCTCGGGCCTCTGCGAGCTCGACGTGGTGCAGCCGATGAACATCGACAGTACCAATATGCGCCCCAGTGACTGGATGCGTATCCGCGACGTCATCGTCGAGGGTTATGCCGACCACGACGGCTTCGTGATTCTGCACGGCACCGACACCATGAGCTACACCGCGGCAGCGCTTTCCTACCTGATTCAGGATAGCCCCAAACCCATTGTGCTCACCGGCTCGCAAAAGCCCATGGGCAATCCCTTTACCGACGCCAAGCTCAACCTGTACCAGAGTCTGCTCTATGCGCTCGACGAACACTCGCACGACGTCTCAATCGTGTTTGGCGGCGTAGCCATTGCCGGCACGCGCGCCCGCAAACAGCGCACCATGAGCTTTAACGCGTTCATTAGCGTCAACTATCCGCCCATCGCCTATATCCGCAATGACCGCATCGTGCGCAACGGGCTTCACGGCACGCATCAGGGCGAAAACCCGGTGCGTTTCTACGACAGCATCGACCCGCGCGTATTTGTCCTTAAGCTTACGCCCGGCGTGAACCCTGGCATTCTGGACGCTCTGGCCGATAGCTACGACGCCGTGATTCTGGAGACCTTTGGCATTGGCGGTATTCCCGAGTTTGGTGAATCGGGCGAGTCGTTCCAAGAGGCAATTTTCCGCTGGGTCGATTCGGGCCGCACCGTCGTTATGACCACGCAGGTCCCCGAAGAGGGCCTCGATCTGGGTGTTTATGAGGTCGGCCGTGCTTACGCTGATCATCCGGGTATTTTGCGTGGCGATGACATGACCACCGAGACGCTCGTGGCCAAAACCATGTGGGCGCTCGGCCAGTCACGCGATGCCGCCGAGATCCAGCGCCTGTTCTACAGCCAAGTCAACCACGACCGCATCCCGATGGCGTAATTCAGTTTTCGACGGGTATCCCCTATTCGATGCCCTCGAGAAGCTCTGACACCGTCATGCCGAGTGCGGGCGCGATCTTAAATAGAACCTTGAGCGTGAAATTTGCCGTCCCATCTTCGATTCGGTCGAGGTAGGGTCGGCTGATTCCTGTCGCCACACAAAAATCAACCTTGGAGATACCAAGGTCCCTGCGTGTCTCTTCAACCCGCCTGCCAAGAATCTGTTTCGCACGTTCGTCCATGCAGACGAGTTTGAAATGGGGCCGAACATAAACGTAAACTATAGTTTACGTTTTGCCGAATACACAGGAGTTTTCTATGTCGGGTTCTTCGGTCCGCATGCACCGAACTACGCTTCGCACAAACAGCGCACCGCCCAAGCTCGTCGTCGTTGAAGCCGAATGCCTTTCACCCGATGAGCGCACAGCATTTGCATTGCTATCAAGTCGCGTCGCCGCCGTTCTGGTCCCTTGCCCGGCGCAAGGTGAACTTGCCATCCAATGCCAAGCGCACAGCTGCTCGCTCAATCAGGCTGCCGTAATCGCAACCAGCCAACACGGCCTGCCGCTCCTTTTAGAAGCCGGTATCGCACTCGCCCTTCGCGGCGCCGGATACGAAAACGAGGCCGCCGCCGACATGGTCTTTAAACCACGATCGAGCGGCGGCCTCGCAGCAGCCATTGAATATGCGTGCAGGCTCGTTGCCTAAAAGAACAAGCTAGAAACCAAAGCCAAAGCCCGTTCCGGTAATCGCCGAGTACATAAAGTAAACGTTGATCACGTTGAGGAATACACCCGTGATGCAACCGTTGCGCAGGTAGCGCTCGCACACGATGCGTGCCATGGCGGCGGAGTCATCATTGTTTTTAGCCTGGCGTCCTGCCGTAAAGTACGTCGCCACGCTCAGCAGTAGGTTGAGCACCGGCAGTGCCAGCAGCTCGTAGCTCTTGCCCCAGCGCGTCACCTCGCCGGCTGCGTTAAACTTCGTTGCCACCTCAGGACCAATGTTGGGGATCACAAACGCTGCGACCACCAACGGAATCACCGCAAGTACGAGCAGCGCAATGCCCATGTAGCCAGCTTTTTTGCCGTATTTAAACATATGCGTCGCCCTTACACGTTAAAGCGGAAGTGCACGACGTCGCCATCGGCCATGACATAGTCCTTGCCCTCAATACGCAGCTTGCCGGCGGCCTTGGCGCCCTGCTCACCGCCGAGCTCGATGTAGTCGTCATAGCCAATGACCTCGGCCTTAATAAAGCCACGCTCAAAGTCGGTGTGGATGACGCCGGCGGCCTGCGGGGCGGTCGCGCCCTGGCGAACCGTCCAGGCCTTGACCTCCATCTCGCCAGCCGTAAAGAACGACTGCAGACCAAGCAGCTTGTAGGCAGCCTGCGCAAGCACGTCCAGACCGGGCTGCTCCAGGCCCAGGCTCTCCAGGTAGTCGGCCGCATCCTCGGGATCGAGCTCGGAAAGCTCGGCCTCGATCTTGGCGCAGATCGGCAGTGGCTTGACGCCATCGATGGGCGCCAGGTCCTCGTTGAGCATGTCCTCGTCTACGTTGGCCACATACAGGATGGGCTTCATGGTGAGCAAGAACAGGCCCTTGGCGGCGGCGCGCTCCTCGTCGGTCATCTCCATGGACGCGGCGCGCTTACCCTCGTTGAGCCAGTCGAGCAGGCGCTTGGCGACCTCAAACTTGGGCATGAGCTCCTTGTCGCGCTTGGCCTCCTTCTCGAGCTTAGGCAGCTGCTTCTCGAGCGTGCCCATGTCGGCCAGGATAAGCTCGGTCATGATGGTGTCGGCATCGCCGGCGGGGTCGACGAACTCGCCCGTGCGACCCACCTCGCGCATAACGTTGGGGTCCTTAAAGTAGCGCACGACCTCGCAGATGGCGTCGGTCTCGCGAATGTTGGCCAGGAACTGGTTGCCCAGGCCCTCGCCCTCGTTAGCGCCCTTCACCAGACCTGCGATGTCGACGAACTCGACCGTCGCCGGCACAATGCGGCCCGGGTTGACGATGTCGGCGAGCTTTTGCAGGCGGCTATCGGGCACGTCGACGATACCGACGTTGGGGTCGATCGTGGCGAACGGGTAGTTGGCGGCAAGACCGGTCTTTTTGGTAAGCGCGGTGAACAGCGTCGACTTGCCCACGTTGGGCAGGCCCACGATACCGATGGAAAGGGACACGACAGCTCCTTTTGGTACAAGCATTTCAAACTGCATAAGTATAGCGCCGCCGCAGCATCTGGGCGAACCCGAACACCACGGCGGCACGAATGAAGCAGAGATAGAGCTCGCTGACTAGTCCGCGAGCTTTTCCACCTGGTCGAGCATCTTGTCAAGCTTGGCCTTTGCCTCGGCCTTGACCTTCTCAGCCTCTTCGTGAGCCTTCGCCTTCTGGGCGGCCTTTTCCTCGGCTTCGGGATCGACGACAACCAGATTGGACGCGTCATGCTCAACCAACTTGAGCGCATGCTCGGGGCACACCTTGACGCAGGCACCGCAGCCCAAGCAATACGTGGACTCCAACGCAAAGCGGCCGCTTCCCACCAAATCACAGGCGAACGTGGGACATACATTGACACACTCGCCACACGACGTGCACTTGTCAAAATCACACTCAGGCGTGCTCACCTGCATGTTCTGGGCAAGCTCGGGGTGGTTTTGCAATGTCGAGAGCACCAACTGGCGACCGTGCGTGAGCGAACGGCGACGCTTGGTCGTCGTGGTGCCGCACATGGTGTTGAGCGTGCGCTCGAGCTGGGTAATCTGGTGGCGGTGGGCTTTGAGCTTCTGCGTCACCGAGGCCAGCGCCGCCGTTGCCGGGTTGAGCTTGGTCACGGTAAGGCCCGTGGTGCGGGCAATCTTTTCCATGTACTCCTTGCGCTCGTACTCGCGGCGCTTATGGCACTTGAGGCTCTTGGGATCGACCTCCAGACCCATGCCCGTGCCCGCCCACTCCTCGGCGGTAGCAATGGCCTCGCCCAGGATGTCCTCGCCACCGGTGTTACGGCACTTATCGCACACGCCCAGCGGCAGGTACACGCTCACGTTGGGATAATCGGCCAGCACCGAGAACCAGGTCTCGGCCGTAATATCGCCTACACAGGCGACAACAACCTCGTTCTCGCGCGGCATGCGCTTAAGGGCACGCGTGCAGGTAACGTAGGCGGTCTCGTGGCTCGTAGCCGCCGAGACAATGTCGTCGTAGACGTTTTTGGGTGCAAGGCGCGGGGAGATGATCGCCTCCGTCGGGCAAGCAGCGGCGCACAGACCGCACTTACGGCAACTGTCGAGAATCTCGATAGCATCTTCCTCGATCTCAATGGCGTTCACCGGGCACACGTCCATGCACGCGGTACAGCCGCTCTTCTCGTTCTTGCAAGCCAGGCACGGTATGGTGTTACCGCGCGGGCGCTCCTTGTAGTCAGCAGGATTCCACTGCGGAGCCGACGGATCGAGTGCGTCGGTCACACCGCCAAGCGGGTCTTTAAAAAAATCCAAGCCCTTGCTGATTTCGATGATGTCATCAAACAGATCGTGTTCCTGCGCCATGCGCGGCCCCTCCCTGAGCAGTGCAAACAAGCAAGAGATAATGATACGCTATTGGCCCACGCCTCGGGCAAATTACATGCGGCGCATCTTTACGGCAAATAGCCTACGGGCTACCGCCGCCTCGATTGCACAAGGCCAATCAAGCGCCGAGCTATGCCTCGCGCATGAGCTGCACGAGCTTTTGCTTGGTCACCTTGGCCTGCTCGTTGGCCATGTTACGCTCGTTCTTAAAAGTTGCGTCCGCAACGCTCAGCAAGTCGGCATCGGAAATCTCGCCAAGGCCCAGCTCCTCGAGCGTCGTCGGCAGACCAACGCGCTGGCAAAACTCGAGCACCTGATCAAGCTCTGGCGCACGCTCCAGGCGCAGCTGCACCACCAGGCCAAATGCCACGGCCTCACCATGCATGGCCTTGCACTCGGGCAGAATCGTCAGACCGTTGGCGATGGCATGCGCCAACGCCAAGCCACCGCTCTCAAAGCCGACGCCCGAGAGCAGAATATTGCACTCGATCAGACGCTCAACCGCCGGCGATATACGGCCCTTTTTGAGATCGCGCTTGGCAGCGACACCGCACTCCATGAGCGTATCGTAGCAGGCACGAGCCGCAACCAGGGCCAAGTGCCCCGGCGCACCACCGTGCTCGTTAGTGCCGTGCGCTGCGACACACGAACGCGCCTCGAAGTACGTTGCCAGTGCATCGCCCATACCAGCGACCGTCATACGCAGTGGAGCCACCGCGACCACGTTGGTATCGACCACGACCAGGTCTGGATTCTTCTCGAGCATCAGGTAGCGGTCGAACGACCCATCCTCGTGATACAGCACCGAAATCGCGCTGCACGGACCGTCCATCGAAGCCGCCGTGGGGCATACGCACAACGGCAACTCGGCATAAAACGCTACTGCCTTGGCGATATCGAGCATCTTGCCACCGCCAATACCCACCACCATGTCGCAATACTCAGCCTGGGCTTCCTTAGCCATTTCGGCAACAGCCTCTTCCGTACACGGACCGTTGTAAATTTTAAAGAACGGCTCGCTTAGATCGTCGTCCAGAAATCCATCGACAATCTGCCTGCACAGCCGATCCTCGGTGCCCTGGTCAAACAAGACATAGGCAGCGCAGCCCAACCATGACAAATACCTGCCCTGACGCGAAAGTTCGCCCGGCCCCTGAACATACCGACCGGGACCGCCGTAAACCATAGGAAGCGCCATACGAGAATCCGCCCTTCATCAAACAACGATTGGTGCAAAGTAACCTGACCCCTTTGCACCAACTTGGTGCGATGGGGTCAGGTTGGTTTGCACCATAGCAAAAAGGGGCAAAGCCGTCTGCTGGCTTTGCCCCTTCCTTAGCTTGATTTACTCATCCATAAGGTAGTAGTGACCCAGCGCGTCGGCACCCAGGATGGCGTTTGCGACCATCTCGGGCGTCACCTCAAACGGCATGTTGCACATGGTGTCATCGGGCGAGCAGGCGGCCTCGGCAACAATCATGGCCTGCTCGCGCGTAAGCTCGGCAACGCCAAGTTCCTTCATCGTGACCGGCAGGCCCAGCTCAATGCAGAAGCCCAAGACTTCCTCGAGCTTCTCGGTCGGGGCATCCTCGAGTACCAGCTGGACGATGGTGCCAAAGGCGACCTTCTCGCCGTGATACATGCCGTGGCACTCGGGCAGCATCGTCAGGCCATTGTGGATGGCATGGGCCGCAGCGAGGCCCGAGCTCTCAAAGCCAATGCCGGAGAGCAGCGTATTTGCCTCGATGATGTGCTCCACGGCAGGCGTCAGCGCACCCTTCTCCAGCGCGACCTTGGCCTTGACGCCATCGGCCATAAGCGTCTCGTAGCAGAGCTTGGCGAGCGCCAGGCCGGCCATGCCGCCCTTGCCACCGGCGCAGGTGCCGCCGTCGGCATCGTGCGTTGCCTGGGCCTCGAAATAGGTTGCGAGCGCATCGCCCATACCGGAAACCGTCAGGCGCACCGGGCTCGCCGCGATAACCGTCGTATCCATCAGGACAATGCTGGGGTTTGCCTTAAGGAACAGATACTTATCGAACTGGCCGTCATCGGTGTAGAGCACCGAAAGTGCCGAGCACGGTGCATCGGTCGAGGCGATGGTGGGGCAAATGATAACCGGGGACTCCAGGTAGTAGGCAACGGCCTTGGCGGTGTCGAGGATCTTGCCGCCACCGACGCCGACGATGATATCGCAACCGTTGTCGCGCGCGAGCGCCACCAAACGGTCGACCTCGCCCTTGGAGCACTCGCCATTAAAGTCCTCAAACAGCAGCTCGGCCTTAGCCTCGGCAAAGCCGCCCTCGATCTTGGCACCGACGCGCTTCTTGCCCGAAGGCGTCACGATGACGAGGGCCTTAGCGCCAAGCGGCTCGACATAGGAGCCGAGCTTGGCGAGCTCGTCCGGACCCTGGATGTACTTGCTGGGGCTATTGAAAATTGCAGCCATAACTATCCCATTCTCTAAAAGAAAAAAGAAAGGGGCTCCGTACAGATACGTGCGGAGCCCCTCGTTACGATAACAAGAGTCGATTAGAAATCGATGTCGGTGTCGTAGTAGCAGGCCTTGAGAATCTTCTCGAAGTCGGCAGCCTTGGTCTCACGCGGGTTCTCGGGCGTGCAGGCGTCCTGCTCGGCGTTCGCGGCGATCTCGGGCAGCTTGGCGAGGAACTCCTCCTCGGAAACCATCTGCGGGTTCTCGGCGTCGACCTTCACGCCACCATTCGCGTAATCCTTGATGGACTGCGGAATGTTGAGCTGGTCGTTGAGGTCGCGAATCTTCTGGACGAGCGCAGCGATGAGCTCCTCGTTGGTCTCGCCGGGAAGGTGCAGGATCTCCTTGGCCACGTAAGCGTAACGCTCGGCAGCACGCGGGTCCTTGGAGTTCCACTGGATGACCTTGCCCAGGTACATAGCGTTAGCAGCACCGTGGATGATGTGGCCGTTCTCGAAGGCAGCACCGGTCTTGTGAGCCATGGAGTGAACGATGCCGAGCAGGCCCGAGGAGAAGGCGATACCGGCGATGCACTGAGCCTCGTGCATGTGCTGACGGGCTTCATGGTCGCCAGCATAGGACTTGGGCAGCCACTCGACGATCTCGCGGATGCCGTGCAGAGCGTTGGCGTCGGTGAACATAGAAGCACAAGTGGAAACGTAAGCCTCCATGCAGTGGGTCAGAGCATCCATGCCGGTGTGAGCGCACAGCTTGGCGGGCATGGTGTAGGTGAGCTCGGGGTCGACGATGGCGACATCAGGGGTGATGTTGAAGTCGGCCAGCGGGTACTTGATGCCCTTGGCGTAGTCGGTAATGACGGAGAACGCGGTGACCTCGGTAGCGGTGCCGGAGGTAGAGGAGATGGCGCAGAAATGAGCCTTCTGACGCAGCTCGGGGAAGCTGAACGGCTGGATAATGTTATCGAAGGACTCCTCGGGATACTCGTAGAAGACCCACATGGCCTTAGCGGCATCGATGGGCGAGCCGCCGCCGATGGCGATAATCCAGTCGGGCTCGAACTCGCGCATGGCCTCGGCGCCCTTCATGACCGTCTCGATGGACGGGTCGGACTCGACGCCCTCGAACAGCTTGACCTCGAAACCGCCTTCCTTAAGGTCGTTCTCGACGTCCTGCAGGAATCCGCCGCGGCGCATAGAGCTGCCGCCAGAAACGATGATAGCCTTCTTGCCCTTGAGGTTCTTCACCTCGTGGCGAGCGCCCTCACCAAAGTACAGATCGCGAGGATTGGTAAAACGTCCCATACTGTGCCTCCTAAACAAGCCCCTCTTAGACTTGCGTATATAACGGAGCACCCGATTGGCTCCGTTAGGACCGTTTTGCGCGTTGCCGGCGATGACAATGCGCGATGTCTTAACGCCTCAACGCTCAGACAAACACTATTTTACCGTTCTGGTTGGTCAGTTATTCACCTAAAGCCGATAATGATGAAACGTTTTTTCTATCCCTGAAGACCCTTGTGGGGCATTCATACTCCCAAGCTGGGAAAACGTTTTATCAGGGTTGACTACATATCCCGGACAGGGCTGTGCCCCTCCAAAATGTGCCCCGTTCGCCGCCAAAAATCGACCGTTTACGGCACTGTGATACCACCCGCGCAACCGAGGTGCCGACATTTGTGTGACATCCGTCTTCGTGGTGCAAAGGTGCAAGTCCAAGTGCGGCACCCCCGGTGTGCCACATGCGGGTAAACTAGAACCTTATATAAAGATATTTGAACCCTAACCGCAGCAAAGGAGGCCCCATGGCATTCGATCCCATTCAAGAGGATTGCCATCGCCTCGTTCTTGAGGCCTTGCGCCGCGACAATATCCCGCTCACTGACGGCCCCGCCGTCGAGCGTCTAATGGAGCAATTCACCCGCAACCCCGCGCCGCTCATCGTGCACGATCGCGACCGCGCCGGGCACCTCATTGCCAAGGTGGTCGAGGCTGTCGACTACCGCATCCCCTTTATCCCCGACGACGCCCAGGCAGAGCAAGAAGAAGCCGCAGCCGAGAACATGCTCCGCGAGGCAGCCGCGCTCGATCCGGCCAACTGGGATGCCCAGCGCATGCTGACGGCGCTCACCGCCGAATCCAACGAGGAATACGTACAGTATCTGGTGTCCAAGTGCGACGAGGTGGAGCACGATCTGGCGCTCAAGATTGCCTCGGCGCAGGACCCCTACGAGCGTGAGGCCGCAGGCGACCTGACCCGCCGTCCCTACCTGCGCTGGCTTGCCGCCTTGGCATCGCGCGCGCTCATTAGCGGCCGCTACCGCATGTCGCTGGATGCCGCGAATCGCAGCCTGGACTTTGC
>USCN01000004.1 GCA_900553165.1 uncultured Collinsella sp. | reverse complement strand
AGCGGATTCCGTCGCGGCGCCTTGCGGTGCTACGATGTCGAGCGCGATCGGTGCAAAGGCGATTTCTTCCAGATAGGCCTCAATAGTCGGCTGATGCTTTTTGAGCTGCGCGATGGCAAAGCGCGAGGGGGCCTCGATCGTGAGCGCATCTTCGGTCAGGCTTATGGCGCGCGATTGCCCCAGCATGTTGATGAGGCGTGCATCTTGGCCGTCGCGCTGGCAAAAGGCGATGGCATCCCCCAGGATGATGCTTGCTTCCTCGTCCACTGTCTCTCCCGTTCTTTAGCTCTGAGCTCGCACGCGAGCGGCGCCGAGTTCGGTCAGATGGTATTTCTGGCCATGCTTGATGACCAAGCCGGCCTGCGCCAAGTCATTGAGCGTGCGTGACCAAGTGGGGGCCGAGTTTCCAAACGCCCTCGCCAGATCGGTTGCACCGCACGCTTGATTTTGCGCCAGATAGCCCAGCGCGGCGTTGCCGCGATCGCTTACGAACACGTCCGGTTGTGGCTGCGCATGCTGATTTGCTGCATTAGGATACATCATTTGAGCTGCTGGTTGTTGAGAACTCTGCATCGGTGGCATTTGCTGTTGAAAACTTTGAGGCCACTGTTGGTAAGGCTGCGGAGGCATCTGCTGGGCCCAGGGGTTGTACTGCTGCTGCGGCATCTGCTGGTACGGCTGCTGATATCCTTGCTGGTACTGCTGCGGGAACTGCTGGCCGTACCCCAGTGGCGGCATCTGCTGATATGGATATCCTTGTTGGTACGGCTGATAGCCCATTTGCTGGCCACCCGGTGCGCCCGTCGCCTGCTGCATTGCTGCTGCATCCTGATCCGCCAGCGGCACGGCCTCTGGCATGCTTGGCAGCATCGACATCGATGCCGCCTGGGGCTCTTGTGTAGGAATCATTCCGGGCTGCTGCATCTGTCCCGCGGGGGGCTGCATCTGCTGCGTTGCCATGGGCTGCTGCGCAAAAGCTCCCGGCAGGGGATATGTGGGCTGCTCCGTCTCGGGCCGCACGGCAGCGCCGCGTCCGCCGGCACGCTCGATTTCCTGCACGCGTTTAGGGTTCAGGCTTACCGTAACCACGGTGCCGTTGCCCATGTTGTCCTCGATGGATACGGCACCGCCGGCGTTTTCCAAATACTCCTGCACCATGGGAAACCCTGCTCCGGTTCCACGGATATAGCGCTTCATCTTGCTGTTTGCGCTGGTAACGCCAAAGTCGAAAGCACGTTCCTTGTCGTCGATGCCGGGTCCTTGGTCAGCAAAGCGGATGGTGTCTCCGCCGTCCAGAATCGAGATGATGGGCTCGGCAAAGTGTGCGTGGATAAAGTTTTCGACAATCTCGCGGATGACCATGAGCGAGATATGGCCACCTTGTTCTTTCATGCACTGGTAGACGGTGTTGGTCGTCTCTTCCAAATACGTGCGGACATCTTGCGGATCAATGACGATCACCCGCGGTGTCGACAGCATGTCGTCATAGACGGCGATGCGCGCGGCGTACATGGCTTTTGGCGCCTGCGTGGTCGTCTGCTCGCCTTCCGCACGCTCTTCGCGCACGCCGGTGATGTGCTCGTTGTCGGGTGCCGGGTCTCCGGAATCGACCATGGTGTAAAAGTCGTCAGACATGCCGCTCGCAATCTTTCAAAAGGTTTCGAACAAATAGTAGCTCACCGTGCAACGTTTCTCATCTTTCGACAACTTTTCAAAACTTGTTGAAAACTTTGGAAAATGGGCGAAAAGTTCTCAACATTGCCAACATGACCTGTTGAAAACTCGATGAAATATCGTGAAAGGTTGCCATGAGGCGCAAATTTCGGTTGTGCTTATGGGGGAACCGTGTGAACTGCGCAACCTTTTACCTTTGATTTCTTGACATTTGAACATTGATTTCCCTACAATCTTCAAGCTCACGTGTCTATATCTGCGTCCGCGTCCCCGCGGACACTCGAAATGCAGCAGGAGGAACTTAAGATGAAGCGTACGTATCAGCCTAATAAGCGTAAGCGTGCCAAGACCCATGGCTTCCGTGCCCGTATGGCCACTAAGGGTGGTCGTGCCGTGCTCGCCCGTCGTCGCGCCAAGGGCCGCAAGCGTCTCACTGTCTAGCAGCGATACACACATCTCGCATGAAGACTATTAAGTCTCGGCAAGATTTCGAGCATGTGTTCAGTCAGGGGCGTCGTTTCAATCACCCTCTGATTCGAATGACCATATGTGAATCGGTTGGCGAAGGCCGGAAGGGTCGCCTTCGTTGGTGCTAAGCGACTCGGTTGTGCCGTCGTGCGCAACCGATCTAAGCGTGTGATGCGCGAGGCCGCCCGCAGCTGCGGATTTCCCGTTGCGGGTTATGACATCATCTTGTTTGCAACTCCCAAGACGAGGGTTTCCTCGCCGCAGGAGATGGACAAGGCGTTGCGTTCGCTTATGAAGCGCGCCGGCGTTGCCGGGGAGGAGCGATGAGCAATCACGTTTTGCGACGTGTTGCCATCGCTCCTATTCGCATATATCAACAGGTTATTTCGCCCTTATTGCCTGACGCCTGCATTTATTACCCAACGTGCTCGCAATACGCCATCCAGGCGATTGAGAAGCACGGTGTTTTGAGAGGCTGCTGGCTTGCCGTGAGGCGCATCGCTCGTTGCAATCCCCTGCACGTCGGCGGTTATGACCCTGTGCCCTAGCGGGCACTCGCTATCGGAGGAAAACTTACATGTGGGATTGGATCGTTAACATCCTTTTCGAGCTGCTCAAGCTCATCCAGACCTTTGCGGTCGACTGGGGCCTGTCCATCATCATCCTGGTGGTCATCATCCGTCTGCTGCTGACGCCGCTCATGCTCAAGTCGACCAAGTCGACGGCTCGCATGCAGGTGCTGCAGCCCAAGATGCTCGAGATCCAGGAGCGCTATGCCGACGATCCCCAGCGTCAGGCCGAGGAGATGCAGAAGTTCTACAGCGAGAACAAGTTCAACCCCATGGCTGGCTGTCTGCCGCTGCTGATTCAGATGCCTATCCTGTTCGCCCTGTTTACATTGCTGCGCAACCTGCCGCAGTACTTTAACGACGGCACGTTCTCGTTCTTCAACATCCTGCCCGACCTGACCACCACGCCGAGTGCTTCCTTTGCCGATGGCTTTATGGTTGCACTGCCTGCGCTGGTTTGCCTGATCCTGTTCGCCGTCCTGACCCTGATTCCGCAGCTCTATATGTCGCGCAACCAGACCGGCCAGCAGGCTCAGAGCATGCGTATGATGGCCGTTGTCATGACGGTCATGATGCTTTGGATGGGCTGGAGCCTTCCCGTTGGTGTTCTGCTGTACTACGACGTCTCGTCTGCTTGGCAGGTTATCCAGCAGATTTTTGTGACGCAGAAGGTCATCGACAAGGCGAAGGCCGATGAGGAGGAGCGTCTTAAGAACGCTCCGCTGCAGGTTGAGGTCACTCGTCGAGAGAAGAAGCCGCGCCCGCACAAGAAGAAGTAGTGGGATATCAATCTTATTTAGGTACCTAACTTTTGGAGTACGTTATGTCTGAAGAGATCATCGAGGATATGCTTGAGGAGGTTGCCCCGCAGGTCGCGGGCGATTATCCCGAGATTGCACAGCGCTACAAGGCTGGTGAAGAGCTGACCGATGAGGAGCTCGACACCATTGCCGATGTTGCTATTTCCATCCTGCGTTCCATCCTTTCGCACTTCGATGCCGCCAACTCTCCTATCGATGAGTATGAGGGCGACGAAGGTGAGCTGATTTTGGATGTAACGGCTCCCGACCTTGCTGTTCTCATTGGCCGTCATGGTCGCACCCTTGATGCCCTTCAGGTTATGTTCTCTTTGCTGGTGAGCCGCAAACTTGGCTTTAGGTATCCGGTTGTAGTGGACGTCGAGGGATACAAGAGCCGCCGTCAGGACAAGGTTGCCTCCATGGCTCAGTCTGCTGCCGAGCGTGCCATTCGCACTCATAAGAGTGTTTCGCTTCCGCCCATGAATGCCTACGAGCGTCGACTGGTTCACATTGCACTTCGTGGCAATGATGCCGTCGATACTCATTCTGAGGGTTCTGACCCTGATCGCCATGTGGTGATTGTTGCTCGATAATCTACTCGAGTTTATGCTAAGGGGACGTGGTTTCCACGTCCCCTTTTTTTGTCAAAAGTTCTCGATACGCTGATTTTTGTCAGAAAGGAGCTTTCGTTGTTAGTACTTACTGATCAGCAAGCTGACGAGATGTTGAGTCGTCTAGCTTTCTATTGCAAAGAGTATTCCTTGAGCGTAACTGATGTTGAGCTGAGGAAATGTATTCAGCATTTGGATTTGGTTCTAGAAACAAATAAGACAACCAATCTCACCCGTATTCTTAACGTAGAAGATGCTGCAGTACTTCATATCCTCGACTCACTTGTTTTGCTCCCCTATATCAACAAGGCTCCTGAGGGAGCTTTGCTCGATATGGGAACAGGTGCGGGCTTCCCTGGTATTCCATTAACCATAACCACGCATCGTAAAGCTACTTATATTGACTCTGTTGGCAAGAAGGTTGATGCGGTAAATTCCTTTGTCCATGCTATTGGATTGAAACATGCCCATGCGGTTCATGATCGTCTTGAAGAATATGCTCGGAGCCATAAGAAGCAGTTCTCTGTTGTAACCGCCCGCGCACTGGCCCCTCTACCGATTCTTGTTGAGTATGCGGCTCCGTATCTGAAGGATGGAGGGCTATTTGTTATAACCAAGGGCAATCCTTCGGATGAGGAGCTTGCTTCCGGCATGTCAGCAGCTAAGATTTGCGGCTTCACTTTGCTTCTGAATGACGCAATTGATTTGCCTGAAGGCTTGGGTCACAGGGAGTTCATTGTTCTTAAGAAGAGTCATCCAGCATCCGTTTCATTGCCTCGTGCAAATGGCGTGGCAAAGAAGAATCCGCTTGCCTAGATGTTTCACGTGAAACATAATGGATACTAACAACTTGCAGTGTTTCACGTGAAACATGGCGGTTGATATCGATTCGGAATGTTTCACGTGAAACATCCTCCGTTTGACAGCTTAAATACACACCAGGAGGGACCGTGGGATTTCGCGACGTTAAGCGTTCAAAGAGCGCAAAAGACACGCGTATCATTGCAATCATCAATCAAAAAGGCGGCGTCGGTAAGTCAACGACGGCTGTAAACCTTGCAGCAGCACTGGGTGAGCAGGGTCGTAAGACACTGATTGTCGATTTTGATCCGCAGGGAAACAGCACCAGTGGATTCGGAATTGAAAAAGAAGACCTTGATCACTGCATCTATGATGCATTGTTGAATGATGTGCCGGCAGAATCACTTGTTCTTGATACAAATTGCAAAAAGGTATTCGTAATTCCAGCTACAATTCAGCTTGCAGGCGCCGAAATTGAGCTCGTAAGCGCAATTGCACGTGAAACCCGCCTCAAAGATTTGCTTGAGCCGATTCAGGACGAGTTCGATTTTATTTTGATTGACTGTCCTCCTTCGCTCGGCCTGCTTACTATCAACGCTTTGACCGCAGCAGACAGCGTTTTGATTCCGATCCAGTGCGAATATTACGCACTCGAGGGCGTTACGAAGCTGCTTGAGTCAATGAAGATGGTCAAATCAAGGCTGAACAAGGGCTTAGACACCTATGGTGTGCTTATGACCATGTATGACTCGCGTACTTCACTATCGAATCAGGTTGTTGAGGAGGTTCAATCGTACTTTGGTGATAAGGCGTTTAAGACGCTAATCCCCCGTACGGTTAAAATCTCAGAAGCTCCGTCTTTTGGAGAACCAGTAATTACCTATGCACCTCAAAATAAGGGTGCAAAAGCATATATGAACCTTGCAAAAGAGGTGATCAAGCGTGCCTAGTGTAAAGAAACGTGGCGGATTGGGACGTGGACTGAATGCTTTGGTCTCAGAGGCCGAGTATGAGACCGGCGGTTCGGCTGCATCGGCTTCAAATGCTGCATCTGAAACAAAACTACCTATTGAGGATATCGTTCCCAACCCTAATCAGCCGCGAATTCACTTTAACGAAACTGAACTTCGCGAGTTGAGCGAGTCAATCCAAGAACATGGCGTTTTGCAGCCGCTTTTGGTTCGCAAGCATGGAAACGGCTATGAGATCATCGCTGGTGAGCGTCGTTACCAGGCGTCAAAGCTTGCTGGCCTTGAAGAATTGCCAGTCATCATTAAAGAGGTAAATGATGAAGAGATGCTGGCTCTTGCTCTTATCGAAAACCTTCAACGTTCAGATCTGAATCCCGTCGAAGAGGCTAAGGGCTATCGACAGCTCATCGATGCCAGCGGTATGACCCAGGAGGCATTGTCGAAGGCAGTAAGCAAGTCACGCTCTGCAATTACAAACTCGCTGCGTCTTCTCGATCTCCCCGAAGTAGTTCAGCAGATGATATTTGAGGGTAAACTTACTGCTGGTCATGCACGTGCGATTCTTGCAGTTCCCTATGAGGATGCTCGAATTCGACTTGCAGAGAAGGTTGTTGCAGAGGGCCTTTCCGTAAGAGCGACAGAAAATCTTGCTCCGTTGTTTTCTGCCGGAGAGACACCTAAGACGCCGAGGCCTGCAACCCCTCAGTCTTTTAAAAAGGCAGCCCGCGTGCTTCGTCAGGTTTTTAATACCAACGTGCATGTGAAGAGCTCGCGTGGAAAGAATAAGATTGAGATTGAGTTTAAAGACGAGGAAGAGCTCTCTCGTATTCTTGGCGAAATGATTCAGTTTGATCAAGGAGGCCAAGATGAGGAATAGAATTTTAACTGTGATTGCATTGGCGACGACTGTCGCGGCTGGTGCCTTTGCTGGCTATAAGATCGCGACAGACGATGAACTTCGAGGTCGTTTGCTTCGTAGTGCGCAAGATATTGTCGATACATCCAAGAAGAAAATGGATGTTATGACAGAAGATGTTGCCATGCGTACAGCTCAGGTAACGAAGAATCCCAAGATTAATCAGGGTTGGGTCAGCAACCAATGGGAAAATGTAGGCTATTAGGTACCTAACAATTACTTAGCATATTGTGATGGGTCCTTGTCTGATTCACGAGACAAGGACCCCTTATTTTGGCCGTAAAAATGGGACCAGTAGCAGCTGATTCAAAATTAAGGTCAATAAATGAAACGACCCCGGTTGCATATCCTGCAACCGGGGTCGTTCGATGTTTCACATGAAACGTTTTGGGGTGCGACTCCCCTATGCGTTCTTCTGAACTTTGAAGCGCTGCTTCAGCTGTCCGCAAGCGGCGTCAATATCGTTACCACGGGAGTTACGAATCGTTGTCTCGATGCCACGGGACTCAAGGCGACGCTGAAGATCCTCAACCTTATGAATCGGCGACGGCTTGAGCGGGCTACCCTCGATGTCGTTAAGCTGAATGAGGTTAACGTGGCACAGCGTTCCCTCGCAGAAGTCGCAAAGCGCCTGCATTTCCGGATTCGTATCGTTGACGCCTTCGATCATGGCATACTCATAGGTTGGGCGGCGGCCGGTCTTCTCGGTGTAGAGCTGAAGCGCTTCGTGAAGGCGAAGCAGCGTGTACTTCTTAACACCGGGCATGAGCTTATTGCGCGTCGACTGGATGGCGGAATGCAGTGAAACAGCAAGCGTGAACTGCTCGGGGATGTCGGCAAATTTGCGAATACCGGGAATAACGCCACTGGTAGAGACGGTGAGGTGACGAGCGCCGATACCGATGCCATCGGGGTCGTTGAGGATTCGCAGCGCCTTGAGAACCTCGTCGTAGTTGGCAAACGGCTCGCCCTGGCCCATGAAGACAACGCTCGTGGCGCGCTCGCCAAAGTCGTTGGATACATGAAGTACCTGGTCGACGATCTCTTGAGCGGTCAGAGAGCGCTTGAGGCCGTTGAGACCGGTAGCGCAAAAGGCGCAGCCCATGCCACAGCCAGCTTGGGTGGAAACGCAGACGGAAAGCTTGTTACGACGGGGCATGCCGACAGTCTCGACGGAAACGCCGTCGTGGTACTCGAGCAAATACTTGCGAGAGCCATCTTTGGAAACCTGCTTGGTTAGTTCAGTCGGCGTGTCAAAGGCAAAAGCCTCTTTAAGCTGCTCGCGGAAAGCCTTAGGAAGGTTTGTCATATCGTCAAACGAACAAACGTTCTTCTCAAAGACCCATTCGATGAGCTGCTTCGCGCGGAAGGCTGGCTGGCCAAGTTCGGCCACGAGCTCGCGAATATCGTTTTGGCTCAAGTCGCGAATGTCCTGAGATTTAGTCCTGGGATTCATGGAAGCCTTTCGATTTTGGGGAAACGTAGAGGGTATCGCTACAATATGGTATCAGCTGCAGAAATTATAGAGGAGGAGTCTGCCCATGCCGGGTAAAAGCCTAGAGAACATGCACGTAGCGGTCTTGGCGGGCGGTCATTCCGCTGAGCGCGAGATCTCGCTCAATTCGGGAAAGAACGTCGTGGTTGCCTTGAAGGAGGCCGGCTACACTTCGGTGGAGCTGCTCGACACGGCTGCTGATGACTTTATGGTAACCATGGCAACCGGCGGCTTTGACGTGGCGTTTATCGCCATGCACGGTGCCGGCGGCGAGGATGGCGCCATGCAAGGCGCCATGGAGACCCTGGGTATCCCCTACACGGCTTCGGGCGTGCTTGCCAGCGCCTGCGGTGCCGACAAGGAGGTCTCTAAGCTCCTGTACGCCAAGGCGGGCATTCCCATTGCCCCCGGCCTTGCGCTCGAGGTGGGCGATGAAGTCGATATCGATCGTATCGTCGAGGTTTGTGGCGAGCGCTGCTTTGTGAAGCCGGCCGTCAACGGTTCCAGCTATGGCATTTCCCTGGTCCATGAGCCCTCCGAGCTGCCCGCGGCAATCGCCAAGGCGTTTGAGTACGGCGACAAAGTACTGGTCGAGAAGTGCATCGAGGGTACCGAGATCACCGTCGGCGTATACGGCGAAGATGACGTGCGCGCTCTGCCGATTGTCGAGATTCGTAAGCCCGAGGACTGCGAGTTCTACGATCTGGACGTGAAGTATGTCGACCCTACGGACATCCATCGTATTCCGGCGCAGATTTCACCCGAGAATTACGCTCGCGCTCAGGAGCTTGCCTGTGCTGCTCACAAGGCCCTCGGTTGCCTGGGCATCTCGCGCAGCGATTTTATCGTGAGCGAGGACGGCCCCGTCATCCTCGAGACCAATACCATTCCCGGAATGACCGATACGTCGCTGTATCCGGATGAGATTCGCCACACCGACGACATGACGTTCCCGCAGGTCTGTGACAGCCTGATCCGTATGGGCCTTCGTCGAGCGGGCATTGCATGCTAATCGAGGACGCGGTTTTGTCAGGAACGCCGCAGTTTGTCATCGACTCCTATGCCACGCTTGCCGAGCGCGCCAAAACACAGTCCTTCGGCCTTATTGAGGAAGATGTGATCGTCCTCGATACCGAGACAACGGGTCTTTCGGTGCAGGACAACGAGCTGATCGAGATCTCGGCGGCCCGCCTTTCGGGTCGCGAGGTCGTCGACCGCTTCGATACCTTCGTGCATCCCAAGCAGCTGATTCCCGCCGAGATTACCGAGCTCACGAGCATTACAAATGCCGATGTGGCAGATGCCCCGTCGGCTGTTGAGGCCGTCGCCGCTCTCGCCGATTTTGTCGGTGGTTGCCCGGTGATCGCACATAACGCCACGTTCGACCGCTCGTTTATCGAGTCGGTCAAAGGCGGCGTCAACGTGAGCGATATTTGGATCGATTCGCTGGCGCTGTCGCGCATCGCGCTTCCTCGCCTGGCCTCGCACAAGTTGTCTTTTATGGCCGATCTGTTTGGCTGTGACTCGGTATCACACCGTGCCAATGCCGACGTCGACGCCCTGTGTGGCGTATGGCGCGTGTTGCTCGTGGCGCTCACCGACTTGCCTCAGGGCCTCATGGCGCGCCTAGCCGACATGCATCCGGATGTGCCTTGGTCCTATCGTCCTATCTTCTCATTCTTGGCGGGGCAGAACCCTGGTTCTATCTTCTCTCTCAGCGCCGCTCGTGCTGACGTTCTCAAGGCCGATCGCGCCGACGATCGGGTGGACGCCGACGAACTGCCGGTACTCAAGATGCCGAGTCGTGAGGAGATTGAGGCAGACTATGCGCCAGGTGGCCTGGTCAATCGCATGTATCCCACCTACGAGCCGCGTGATGAGCAGATCGCGATGGCGCTCGAGGTCCGCGATGCGCTGGTCACGGGCACTCATCGTGTAATTGAGGCGGGCACGGGCGTCGGCAAATCGATGGCCTATCTGGTGCCTTTTGCCGAGGCAGCACGCCGTAACAACATCACGGTTGGTATTGCGACCAAATCGAACAATCTTGCCGACCAGCTCATGTACCATGAGCTGCCAAAACTTGCCGAGCAACTGGACGGTGGCCTGTCATTTTGCGCCCTCAAGGGCTATGACCACTATCCGTGCCTGCGCAAGCTTGAGCGCATGAGCCGCGGCCAGGTCGAGATTACCACCAAGCGCGATCCGGCGGACACGCTCACGGCGGTCGCGGTCATTATGGCGTACGTCTGCCAATCAGCCGATGGCGACCTCGACTCGCTCGGCATTCGGTGGCGCAGCGTCAACCGCCCCGACTTTACGACGGCCTCGCGCGAGTGTGCTCGTCGCCTCTGCCCGTTTTTCCCTGATAAATGTTTGGTCCACGGCGCTCGCCGTCGTGCAGCGCATGCCGACGTGGTGGTCACCAACCATTCCCTGCTGTTCCGCAATGTTGCGGCCGAGGGCAGGATTTTGCCTCCGATTCGTCATTGGGTAATCGACGAGGCTCATTCTATCGAGCGCGAGGCGCGCCGTCAGTGGGCGCGCGTGGTGTCGGCGGACGAATCACGCGTTCTGTTTGAGCGCCTGGGTGGCTCGAGCACCGGTGCGCTAAGCCAGGTCTCCCGTGATTTGGCAACCTCCGAGGGCTCTACGCTCTATCTGGGCCTTACTGCCAAGGCGACGTCGACGGTTGCGCGCGCGAGCATGGCAATCGCCGACGTGTTCGATGGCGTTCGCGAGCTCGGCCGCCGTGCCCGTGGGGGTTATGACAATGCCAATCTATGGATTGGCCCCGAGCTGCGCGAATCTGACGACTGGCATGATTTCTTACAGTCGGCCTACGCTGCCATCGATGCATTGGAACAAGCTGACAAGTGCGTCGACGCGCTGGTGCAAGCCGTCGCCGCCGACAAGCCCGAGGTTGTTGTCGACTTGGGCGATATCTCGCGCCGCCTGCACGAGCTGGCCGAGAACCTCAAACTCATCATCGACGGCACCGATGAACACTACGTGTATTCGCTGCAGGTCAATCGCAGGTTGCGTGCCGGCGGAGAGTCAATGACCGCAGAGCGCATCGACATTGGCGAGGCCTTGGCAACCGAGTGGCTGCCCGAGGTTCACACGGCTATCTTTGCCTCGGCGACCATGACGGTGTCCAAAAGCTTTGAACACTTTAACCACGCGGTCGGCCTCGATCGCATCGGTGCTTCAACATCCTCATCGCTGCACTTGGACTCGAGCTACGACTTTGATTCGAACATGGCTGTAGTCGTTGCGGGCGATATACCCGATCCGCGCGATCGTGAGAGCTATCTTACGGCGCTCGAGCGCGTGCTGGTCGACGCCCATCTTGCCATGGGCGGATCGGTGCTCACATTGTTTACCAATCGGCGCGACATGGAAGACCTGTACGCCCGCGTTGAGCCCAAGATGGCCCGTGCGGGTCTGGAGCTCAACTGCCAGCAGCGCAACTCATCTCCTCGTCGCCTGCGCGACCGGTTTATCAACGAGCCGACCTCGTCGCTTTTTGCTCTTAAGGCCTTCTGGGAGGGATTCGACGCCAGCGGCGAGACACTGCGCTGCGTCATCATTCCCAAGCTGCCGTTCTCGAGCCCCACGGACCCGCTCTCGTGCGAGCGCAACCTGCGCGAAGACCGCGCTTGGGCGCGCTATTCGCTGCCCGAGGCGGTGCTCGAGGTCAAGCAGGCGGCCGGCCGCCTTATCCGCTCGTCGACCGATTGCGGCGTGCTGATTCTGGCCGACCCGCGCCTGGTGACGAAGGGCTACGGAAAGAAGTTCTTAACGTCGCTGCCCACGAGCTCCTACCAGCGCATCGAATCGGCGCAGATCGGGCACTATCTGCAACTGTGGCGCGCACGCCACGAGCGGCGGCGCTAAAGCGGACAGACGAGGGTTTTTGCCATATCGCACAGGCGCTTTGACAGGGCGGGGTCATCCAAGATGCGGATGGCTCCGCCCGCTGCGATTACCTGGCTCAGTAGCCAACGCTCGGAGCCGTAATGCACGGTTACCGTTGCCATGTCTGCCCCGCCGCGCTCGATTAGGGTGATGCCGGTCCAGTCCAGATGCTCCGCCATATCGAATGGCATCAAGAGCTTTGCGCTGCGCTGCGTCCGGGCAAGGGAATCGTGGAGGGATGCGGCGTCCGGTGTGTGAGGCACGACGGAGTCTTCCGTCAAGGCGAGTCCCTCGATTTTATCCATGCGATAGGTGCGCTGCTCATCGACTGTGATGTCCCAGGCAATCAGGTATGTTTGGTCGCCGTTTGCCGTAATGCGCAAGGGGTCGACCAGACGCTCGCGTGGCCGTGCATCGTCCATCGAGCGATATGAGATGCGGCAGCGAACGCCGTCCTGAATGGCGCAGCTCAGCTGCTGCCAGTGCGACCCGTGGTTGACGGTGTCAAAGACGCGCTGGTTATAGCCGAGCTCTTCGGGTAGAAGGGCATGTCGAATCCGGGCTGCCGTCTGCGGCTCGATCCCCAACGATTCAAGTTCGTGGTTGAGCACAGCGCCCTCGGCGGCACTCAGGCGCAACGGTAGCACACGCCCGGCGTCACCGGTGAGGATCACACGCTCGCCGTGGCATTCGCAGATGATGCGCGCACCAGATTCTCGGTCCGCGAGCGTCGAGACGATCTCGAGAATCTCGTCGAGCGATACTCCCGTGATGTCAAAGCGGCTGCAAATCTCGGTTCGTGTCATGCCGCTCTCGCCGGCGGCGTAGAGGGCCTCCATGATGTCGATGGCGCGCGAGAGTCTCTGCTCGCTGGTGAGTTTACGCACGGGCATGCTCGTGCACCGTCCTTTCAATGAGGTGGTTCCACGCCTGTTTGAGCGATTTGGGGGCCACGGGCCTCATGCCGTCCATGGCGTGGGCCATGCAAAATGAGGCGCCGGCTTCAAGATCGCGCACGTCAACGGTCCAGGTCCATCCCACATCGGTGTGTACGAGCTCACCTCGCCCACGCGTGAGACCGTTGATCATATCGATCTGCGTCTGAGGGGCGAATGAGAACGTGGCTGCAACGGGCGGTCGGTCGGCAAAATCGAATTCAAAGAACAGGTAGTCGCTGAGGTTGAAGTCCGCGGGGATGACGTAGGCCTTCGAAGGACGCCAAGCGCGAACGATACGGTCGCAGCGGAATGTCCTGATGTCGTCGGTGACGTTGTCGAGGCCGCAGAAGTAAGCCACGCCCTCGCGCTCGAACACGCCGTAGACGCAGACGGTACGTTCTCTCTGCTCGCCGCGTCCGTTCTGATATAAAAATCGCAGCGCGCATCGCTCGGCAAAGGCGCTCCAAACCGCATCGACGGTGGGAGAGCGGCTGATCGGCGCCTCGTCTACCGTCGTCCTGCCGGTGAGATAGGCAATCTTGGAGCGAATATCGGCAAGCGGTGCGGCAAAAGTGGATGAGCCGGCCGCTAGTGTCTGGTCGATGGCGTTGAGCAGGATATCGGCGTCGTCTGCGGTAATGAGGCCGCCTGCCGCAAACGTGTGCTCGCGGTCGATTGTCCACGAGCTTTCCTCGGTCTCCTGCGCGCCGGTGGGGCGAACCTCCTTGATTAAGATGCCGCGTTCGAGCAGCTTGTCACGATCGCGTCGAAACTTGCGCTTATCCGAGTCGATATTGCCCGAGCCATATCCCAGGTCAGAATCCAAGACGATCTGCTCGGTCGTCAGCGGTTCGGGGGAGCTATTGAGCACAAAGAAAAGATTGAGGATGCGCTGAGCCGTTTTATCGAAACTGGGCTCCGAATTTCCCTTTTTAATTGTCTCGGTCGTGTCGCTTGCCGTCATAGAGTCCTCGCATGAGAAGGTGGTTTGCTGCCATGATTTTAGTCCGATATGGAGATTAGGCTATATCCTTGTCCGCTCGGGGCGTTAAGATGGCCCGAATTCGGTCGTTTGCGCTCGCTCGGGGTATACTTTCGACTATATACGGTTCTAATGTGCATGCATTGGGCCTATTTGTCGGATTATGGATGTGGAGCGCACATGGCGAACACCCAGAACTATATTAACCACCTGCTGCAGAACACCGGCATTACGCCGGCATGCAGCGAAGAAGAGCGCTTGGCTGCCGAAGATATCGCTCAGATCTTCCGCAACCACGGCTTTGACCCCGAGGTTCAGGAGTTCAATGCCCCGGCGCCCAGTAGGTTGGCATTTGCCGTTACCGGTATTCTTGCGTTTGCCGGCGCCCTGCTGATGGGCATCGGCGGCGGTATCGGCTTGGTCGGCACCTTGCTGGCCATTGTCGGCGCCGTTCTTTACGTGCTCGAGCGCACGGGCCACCCCGTGGTTTCGCGCCTGGGCAAGACGGGCGTGAGCCAAAATGTCATCGCCTACCACAAGGCCTCGGGCCCGCTCGCGTCCCCGCGTAACCGCCCGGTGGTCGTTGTCGCACACTACGACTCTCCCCGTGCTGAGCTGCTCGCCCGCGAGCCTTATGCTTCGTATCGTGCACTCATCGCCAAGCTGTTGCCCGTTGCCACGGTTGCCCCCGCTGCCGTTGCCATCCTGCGTATTCTGCCGCTCCCCGGCGCGCTCAAGGTTCTGCTGTGGATTGTCGCGATCCTCGCTTCCCTCGTTGCACTTGCCAACGCGGCAAACATCATCTTTAACCGCCATATTCTTCCCTATACGTCCGGCGCGGTGTGCAACAAGTCCTCTGTCGCCGCTATGCTCGGCGTTATGGACAACGTTGCTCCCTTCCAGGGCGAAAACGAGTTTCCCGACGATGTTCCGTTCGATACCTATTTTGGGGAGCAGAAGCGTCGTGCCGAGGAAATGGCGCGCGCAGCGGCGGAGTATGCCGCGGCCCAGCAGCAAAACGACTACGGCAACACCATCGAGTATGAAGAGCCTACCTACGCTGAGGACGAGTTCGGGCAGCCGATTGCTCCCGACGCTCAAACCGAGCCCGAACGGGGCGAGGCTTTCGACGAGCAGATCGAGGGCTTTGAGGGTGCGTCTGCCGACGAGACGCTGATTGGCGCCATTGTGCCCGAGGATCAGAATCAGGCTGTCCAGGCCGAAGAGTTCAATGACGAGGTTTCCGCTGCCGAGCCGGTGGAGGAGCCTGTCGCGGCCGAGCCCGAGCCCGAGCTCTATCGCAATGCCGCCGGCAACATCCGCTTTGGTTCGGATGCCATCCGTGCGCTCGGAATGCTTCCCGAGTCCTGCACGCTCGATTACGAGGAGGGCGAGGAGCCGACGTTTGAGCCCGAGCCTGCCCCCGTCGTGGCTGCACCTGCGCCCGCTGTCACCGTGGATGATGAGTCTGCCGCGGTTGCCGCTGCCGTTGCCGAGCCCGAGGCGGGGTCCGCGATCGATCCCGCGGCAGGACTGGACATTTTGGCTCCCGCCGCGCCGGCGCAAGACGTTGCGGACGAGTCTGACGACGATTACGTTGAACAGCCGAGGCGCGTGTCTTACGAGAGCGATACTGATTTCTCGGCCGAGATTCCCGCGGCAACGCCCCATGCCGACATTGCATCCGCGTTCTCGTCGATTGGCGCCAGCGCTTCCAACTTCTTTAAGGGTGCGCTTGCAAAGGGCAAGAAATTTATCGACGATTTCGAGGAGAAGCGCGCTGCCGCACGCGAGGCTGCCGAGCAGGAGGCTATCGCTCAGCAGCAGGCGGCCGAGGCGGCACGTGAGCGCGCGGCGCAAGAGTTCGAGCAGAACGAGGCTATGCAGTCCGTACCCGTCGACGCTGCCGAAGCTACAACGTCTTTCGAGGCTCAGCAGCACGTCGATAGCACCATGTCGTTTGATGCCGCGCAGTTCGATTCCACGATAACGTTTGAAAAGCAAGGTACCGCGATTGCCGAGCCCCTTCCTGCTTCCGATGAGCAGGACGACGCGGCGGGCGATGGCGAGCCCATTGATGCTGCCGAAATTCAGGATGCGACCGAGGACGAGCCCGTCGAGGTCAACTCTGACGAAGAGCAGTACGCGGCAGCCGAGCAAGATGATTCGACCGAGGTCGAGCAGGAGGAAGTGTCTGCGGTTTCCGAGACTCCCGAGACGGATGAGTCGAGGCCTTACTCCACGCAGATTTTCACCATGCCGACCCCGAGTGGTTCCGGTGCCACGGTTGCCAATGTCGCTCCCACCCAGGACGAAACGGTCGATTCCCTTATGGCCCAGATTTCCTCCCAAGCATCGCCGCGTCCGCAGATGAATGTTCCCGATCCGGCGTCGGCACCGTCGCCTGCACCCTCCTCGTCTCCGCTGGCTTCGGTCCCCGATCCGTCGCTGCCGTCGATGAAGCAGACAAACGTTGCGTCTCGCACGTCGCTGTTCGACCTTCCCGATCCCTCCGCACAGGTCAACGACCCCTTTGCTACCGCCCAGGGTCCCGAACCCACATCGGCACCCGTTGCGCCTCCTATGCCCGTTGCGTCGGGCGCACAGCCGATCGAGACCATTTCGGCTCCCGCCCCTGCGGCACCCAAGTCTCGCAAGCGCGGCCTGGGCGGCCTGTTCGGTCGTAAAAAGAAAAACGAACAGAACAGCATGAGTGACTGGCTGGGCGTCGAAGACGATTACGATGCCAAGAAGTCCGGTCGCGGCATCGGTTCGTGGGATAATTTCGAGGACGATAACGATGGCTGGAAGGGCGGCGCTACGTCTTCCGACGGCGCTTCTTCCGAAGATATGCTCTCGGCTGTCGCCTCTATGGGTGACGATGAGCTGCTCGGTCACGATATCTGGTTTGTGGCAACGGGCGCCTCGGATTGTGATGGCGCCGGCATGAAGGCCTTCTTGGCTTCGCATCGCGATAAGCTCCGCGGCGTATTCTTCATCAATCTTGAATCCGTCGGCGCCGGTAGGCTTTCGGTGGTGACGGTTGAGGGCGAACAGCAGCTGCTCAAGGGCGATCGCCGCATCATGAACCTGGTCAGCAAGGTGTGCAAGTCGTTCCATGTCGATTGTGGCGCGCTCGAGATGCCCTATGCCAAGACCGATGCCTATGCCGCGCTCGAGGCGAGCCGCCGAGCCCTCACCATCGCCGGCGTGGACGGCACGCGCCTGGCTTGTGCTCGTACCGAGGACGACCTGCCCCACAATGTCAACCCGACGAACATTGCCACGGTATCCGAGGTCGTGACCGAGGTTATCCGCCGTTCGTAGACGGAGCTCTAAGGAGTCAACGTGTTTTCGTATATTAAGCGCCATTGGCCTGTCTACGTGATTTTGACCTTGATTGCCATTGCGTTAGGGTTTGGAGCTGCCTACATCGTGGGCGCGAAGGGCTCGACCCCCGCCTCCGCAATCAGCGAAGAGGTGGAGCAAGAACAGAGCACGGGCGCCGATGGGATTCCTGAGTCCGAGCAGGCAATCGTTGATGGTGGATCTTCGTCTGCAGAGTAGATGCGGCGATTTAAATGATTGAAAGCGGGCGAGCCGGGGGACTGGCTTTCATCGCGCTAGCGCTTCTTTGGGATTGACCTAAGGCGAGCGAACCATAGGGCTGCGGCACCCGAGGTCAGGAGCGCGGTGATGCTAGCGGCGATGGGAGCTAATCCTGTTGCCGGTAGGTCCTGCGGTAGGGTACAGCGTTGAATGACACGGTCCTCGTCATGTGACTCAAGTTTATCGCCGCCGCCGTTGCGGCAAAGATCGACGCGTGCGCTGTTGGTGAGTGCAGTTTGGGGTGTGTAAGCCGACGTTGCCTGCATGTGCACGACTGCGCTCCGAGCATCTGTGCCAAGGATTGCTTTGGCATCGTCAAGGTCGTCGTGCTCATCTTTGAGATCATCGCGGGTCCAAGAATCCGTATCGCTTCGAGTCGTAAAGTCGGCGGCTACCGCACCGTATTCAATGCGAATGCCCGTTACGACGGTATTGGATGCAAGGTCGAGTTCTTTCGCCTCGAGTGTGGCGGATTCCGTGGTCGAGACATCCGCCTTCCAGAGGTGCCAGCCGTCGTAATCGACGAGGCGGCAATCTTCACCCAGACTCTCTTTTACTTCGTCGGACTCAAGCCAAGGATTTTCGTGCCCATCGTCAAGCGTCGCGTTTGCCGGCTCATCGACGTCTGTCGAGTCCAACGGCGTCGTGCGATACCACACGTTGCACAGACCGTTGAGGTCGCCGATGGCGACGGGGGTTTCGATTGAGACGAATCTCGCCGTATCGTCCTCGGCACACTCAAGATCATCGGTAATTGTGAACTCATCAACCCAGGTAGCTGAATCGTTTCGAGCGTCGATGGTATAGGAGAAAAGACCGTCCGTATTGGTTTGCGTTGCGGCGCGATTTTTACCATCGCCGTTGGCCAGCAGACCCTTCCCGATAGGTTGGACAAGCTCCTGACGCTTGTCGACCTGTCCTTTGATCTCGATGGGCGCATCCTTCATCGCGACGGATTGGACTTCTCCCGTATCCTTTATTTCAAACGTTATCTCCTCGGCAAGGTCATAGGTCCGCGGAGACATCATTTCGCGCAACGAGTAGGTGCCGGGTGCAAGATGTTCGACGCGGTGCGGCTTGTCGGATGAGGTCCAGGAGTCTATTTCGGTTTTATCGGGACCATATAAGGTGAGTTGTGCGCCTTTCACTTCCTGCTCTCCGCTTGCATCGACCTTGGAGATATCAACCTTGGTGTAATTGTCGGATACGTTAAGCCGTGCTTCTACAACGGGTGTTTTCTGGTCGGCATAAGCGAGGTCTACGATATGGGGCGTCCGGTCGAGTAAGAAGCCTGCCGGCGCTTGAGTCTCGACAACCTCGTAGCGTGCGGTGCCAGATCCCAGCGGGAGGTCGTCCGCGCGTGCTTCTCCAGTTTCATCCGTTGTGACGGTAGCGACAGTCTCACCGTCGAGCGCGGCAATGCTACCGTCGGGGCGCACGATATCACCCGAGGCACGGATCTCAAAGATGGCGCCCGCGAGGCTGCTGCCGTCTACGACATCGGTTTTAACGATCCTGATGTTTC
This sequence comes from uncultured Collinsella sp., assembly GCA_900553165.1. Lineage (GTDB taxonomy): Bacteria > Actinomycetota > Coriobacteriia > Coriobacteriales > Coriobacteriaceae > Collinsella. Next base: position 1,392 of record USCN01000004.1, on the reverse strand, counting down.
CGGTCGCGGCGTGGTCATAATACGAGGCGATTGCAACGGGCGTTAGGTTCATGTCGGCGGGTATGTTTACCTCGATCTCTTTGCCGACAAGATAGGGCTCTTTGGCCGAGGTTTCGCGTACATAATAGGTGCCCGGCACGAGCGATTCGGGCAGTGTGACGGTCCCGGTCGCGTCAGTCGTAAAGGTGTCCATTACGTTATGTGCTGGATGCCAGCAAGTTTGTGAGACAGGTTTGTGATTGCTGTCGAGGAGTTGGAAGGTGAATCCGGCTAGGGGAACAGAAGCGCCTGTTTGGGCATCGCGTTTTACAATCTGGAGATGCGTCGACAGAGCGTGGTTGTCCACGATATATTGAAGCTCGGCGCCGTCGGAAATCTGATTGGCCTCGACGGTCCATTCCCCTGCACGTTTAAAACCCTCTGGGACGGTTTCCGGAACCTCACGAACGGTGTAGCCGGCGCGGTCGTATGGGATGGCTCCGTGGACACCGGCGGGTCGCTTGCCTGCGCCAAACCATGCTTCGGGCTGATCTTTGGTGGAGGCAAAGCCATAGATGTTTGTGGTCAGTGTGCCAACAACCTGCTGAGAGCTGTTACTGACAACCTCAAAGACAACATCTCCTGCCGGCTGCTCCAGGCCGGATTGATCGCTATTGCCGTAGTCCTTGAATTTTGAAATCTCAAGGTCAAACGCAATGGGGATATCGGAAACGCGAGATTCGATCTCGACCACGCCTGAATCGCCGAGTTGGTCGGCTCCAACGGTGTAAGACCAACTGTCACCGGAGGGCAAATAGCCCTCGGGCGCCTTCGATTCATAGATGGTAAAGGTTCCCAGGGGGACATCGGTGAGGGTAGCTCGACCGCTTTCATCGGTCCTGAGAGTTTGTGTCCATCCAGGGGTTGATTGCGATACGCACACGAATTCTGCTCCTGCGAGCGAAGCCCCAACTTGGGGGCCTGCATTCGTTGCGGCGTCGAGCTTTACAATGCGCAAGGTAATGGTGCCGGGTTGTTCATCAATGGTGACGTATCCGCCGTTATCCGTCGTGGTAAAGGCAATGTGATCGTGCCGGGGGATATAACCAGCTGGCGCTGTTGTCTCAACTAGGTAGTATGCCGTGTTGGGTAGGAGTGTTGCCTGCGCTCGACCGTTGCTGTCCATCTGGACGGTGCCGACACGCGCGCCGCTGGCGCTCTCAAAAACATCGAATGTTGCCCCGTCAAACTGATAAGTATTGTTTCCGCTGGTAATGGCAGCGTTTGCAGACTGCTTTTGGAAGGAAACAGAGACCGCCGGCAGTACATAGAGCATGTCTTGACGTCTGCTGCCGCCCGATACGGTTCCTAGATAGCGCCGCGCGCGGTGCGGAGCGGCTTTGATGCTTCCTG
>USCN01000003.1 GCA_900553165.1 uncultured Collinsella sp. | reverse complement strand
ATCATGGTGATGATGGCAGCAATGCTCGTGTTCATCTTCGTCCTCATCATGGTGATGGTGGTGCTCATGCTCGTGCGTGTGCTCGGCAGCTGCTTCGTTGCCGTAGAGCCAGGCCATATCGTGATCGTGGTTCTCGAGCTCCTCTGCAAGCTGGACGTCGAAATCGCAGGCGTCGATGCCATGCTTGTTTACGCGCGTCACGGCGATCGAAAAGCCGTCGACCGGCAGCGTGGCGAGCTGTTCGCGCAGGTGCTCCTCGCTGGCGCCCAGGTCGAGCAGGGCCGCGACGGTCATATCGCCGCTGATGCCCGAGGTGCCGTCGATGATAAGCGTGTGCTGATGGTTGGACATGAAATGCTCCTTAACGGGCGCAGGGCGTGCCGGCGCTCAGATGATTGATAAGACTTGCCTGGTAGGCGGCACCAAAGCCGTTGTCGATATTGACGACCGAAACGCCGCTGGCGCAGGAGTTGAGCATGGCGAGCAGCGCGGCTACGCCACCAAAGCTCGCGCCGTAACCCACGCTGGTGGGAACGGCTATGACCGGACAGCTTACCAGGCCGCCGACAACGCTCGCCAGTGCGCCCTCCATGCCGGCAATGGCGATGACCACCTGTGCCTGGGCAAGTTCCTCGGCATGCGCGAGCAGACGGTGCAGGCCGGCGACACCCACGTCGTAGAGGCGGTCGACCTCGTTGCCATAGAACTCGGCCGTCAACGCGGCTTCTTCGGCGACGGGCAGGTCGCTCGTGCCGGCGCAGGCGACGACGATGCGTCCGTTGCCGGTAGGGGAGGGCTTGCCGCCCACGAGGGCGAGCTGTGCGTCCGGGACATATCCCAGGTCGATGCCGTTGCCAAGAAGCTCAGCGGTGCGCGCGGCTTTTTCGGCATCCAGGCGCGTGACCAGGATGCGCTCCTGGCCGGCATCGCGCAGTGCTTCGATAATGGCGGCAATCTGATCGGCGGTTTTACCGGCCCCGTAGACAACCTCGCCGGCTCCCTGGCGCACCCCGCGCGAAAGATCGAGCTGCGCAAAGCCCAAATCGGCGGTCGGAGCCGTCTGGATGCGCGTGAGGGCGTCGGCAGGGGTGACTGCTCCGCCGGCAACATCGCTCAGCAATTGCTCAAGATCTCGCTTATCCATATATGTTCCCTTCGACGGCGCAAAGTCTAGCACTCAAAGGGTATGTTTCCGAACACTAAGACAAAATTGTTCGGAAACTATAGGACAGACTGATTCAATTGTTAGACGGATCGGCTAATCGCGCAGGATGATGTCCATAGCGAGCATCAGGTTGCGCTCGTCGATGGCAAACGGGGCCGCCTCGCGCGTCTTGGGCTTGGCGCAAAATGCGATGCCCGTGCCTGCGGCCTGGATCATGGGGATGTCGTTGGCGCCGTCGCCGATCGCGACCGTATGGGCTATGTCGACGCCGCACTCAACTGTCCAGTCCAACAGCTGGATAAGCTTGGACTCCTTGGTCACGATGTCTGCCGCCAGCTTACCCGTGAGCTTGCCGTCCACGACCTCCAGGTGGTTAGCCAGGCAAAAGTCGATGCCCGCGGCGGCCACGATCTTATCGGCGACCTCGTGAAAGCCGCCGCTTACCACGCCGACCTTCCAGCCCTTGCTGTGCGCCGAGCGCACAAGCTCCAGCGCGCCGGGGGTAAACGTCACGCGCTCAAAGGTGCGCTCGAACACGCTCTCGTCCAAGCCGGCAAGCAGCCCCACGCGCTCCTCGAGCGCCTGCTTAAAGTCAAGCTCGCCGCACATGGCGCGCTCAGTGATCTGTGCCACTTGCTCGCCTACGCCGGCCTCCTCGCCCAACAGGTCGATGACCTCCTGGTTGATGAGCGTGGAGTCGATATCCATAACGATGAGGCGTGCAGTCATGGCGGGCCTTTCCGAGTGCTGTTTTATTGGGGCATATTGTCGCACGTGACGAGTGCGGGCGGGTGCCGCGGCGTGTCAATTGTTTCGTCTCCGTCAAGTCTTTGGGCAGGAGCTACTTTTCCGCGGCACATCGACACAGGTGCGATAAGATAGAACGCCATGTCTGGCTGCGCGGTTTACGCAGGCCGGGCGAATCTGTACGACGCCGCCCGGAACGACACGGGGCGGCACAGATCCATAAAGGAGGATCACTGGTATGAGCCAGACCCGTCCCATTGACGAGCATTCCATGCACACCCGTACCTGCGGCGAGCTTCGCCGCGAGAACGTGGGCGAAGAGGTCACCCTCACCGGTTGGGTGAGCCGTCGCCGCGACCACGGCGGCCTAATCTTTTGCGACCTTCGCGACCGTGAGGGCATTACGCAGCTCACCTTCGACCCCGAGCACTCCGACGGCGATGCCTTTAAGATCGCCGAGACCATGCGTCCCGAGTGGCCCATCAAGATCCACGGCGTCGTGCGCGCCCGTGGCGATGAGACCACCAACACCAAGCTCGCCACCGGCGAGATCGAGGTCCTGACCGACCACGCCGAGGTGCTCAACACGTCCGTCACCCCGCCGTTCCAGATCGAGGATGGCATCGAGACCAGCGAGGACACCCGTCTGCGCTATCGCTATCTGGACCTCCGCCGTCCCGAGATGATGGCCAACCTTAAGCTGCGCTCCGACTTCACCTTTGCTATTCGCGAGGCGCTGCACAACCGTGAGTTCATGGAGGTCGAGACGCCCTCCCTGTTTAAGTCCACGCCCGAGGGCGCCCGCGACTTCATCGTTCCCAGCCGCATCCAGCCGGGCAACTTCTACGCCCTGCCGCAGTCCCCGCAGCTCCTGAAGCAGCTGCTTATGGTCGGTGGCGTCGAGCGCTACTATCAGGTTGCCAAGTGCTTCCGCGACGAGGACCTGCGTGCCGACCGTCAGCCCGAGTTCACCCAGGTCGATATCGAGATGTCCTTCGTGGACCATAACGACGTTATGAGCGCGCTCGAAGAGGTCCTGGCCGACGCCTTCGGCCGCATGGGTGTCGAGATGCCCACGCCGCTGCGTCGCATGGACTACTGGGAGGCCATGGACACCTATGGCTCCGACAAGCCCGATACTCGCTACGGCATGCACCTGGTCGACCTGACCGACATCTTTGCCAACTCCAAGTTCAAGGTCTTCGCGACCGCCGCAAACGAGGAGGGCTCTGTCGTCAAGGCCATCAACGCCAAGGGCGCCGGTGCCTGGGCACGTGCCAAGATCGATAAGCTCGCCGGCGTGGCCTCCACGTTTGGCGCCAAGGGCCTGGCCTGGATCGCTTTCCGCGAGGATGGCTCCATCAACAGCCCCATCGTCAAGTTCTTCTCGGACGAGGAGATGGCGGCTCTGCGTGAGCGCATGAACGTCGAGCCCGGCGACCTTGTGATGTTCGCCGCCGGCCCGCGCCTGCTCTCTGACGAGATCCTGGGCGGCATGCGTTCCCATATGGCCAACGCGCTCGAGATCAAGCGCGAGGGCCACGACTTCCTGTGGGTCGTCAACTTCCCGCTGTTCCACTGGGACGAGGACCGCAAGGCCTATGCAGCCGAGCATCAGCCTTTCACCCTGCCGACCGAGACCGACATCGCCAAGATCGAGGCAGATCCGCTGGCAGCCGGCTCTTGCACCTACGACTTTGTCATGGACGGCTTTGAGGCCGGCGGCGGCGGTATGCGTATCCACAACGCCGAGATGCAGATGTCCATGCTCAAGCTCCTGGGCTTTACCGAGGAGCGCGCCGAGTCGCAGTTCGGCTTCCTCATGGAGGCGCTCAAGTTTGGTGCGCCCCCGATGGGCGGTTTTGCTCTGGGCCTGGATCGCGTGTGCATGCTGCTCACCGGCTCCGACTCCATCCGCGACGTCATGGCGTTCCCCAAGACGGCCAGCGGCTCCGATCTCATGTCGGGCGCCCCAAGTGCTGTTTCCGGCGCCCAGCTCAAGGATGTCAGCCTGCGTCTGATGTAGGCGAGCGGTTACATATTGCCCGTAACGAGGGAAGGACGCGTGCCTTTCCTCGTTTTTTATGCGCCGAGGTTGCGAGGGCATGGGGTGACCGGACGTCGCGGAAAGCCCGGCCCAGTCTCCTACAGTGAGTCTCTCTGAACGAGTTGCATGTGCATGACGGTGGTGGTGGGCGCGGCGCCGTTGATCATATCGAGCGCAATGCCTGCAGCCTTCCTTGCGAAGCGGCTGACGAATGGTCGTCAACGCGGGGACGCTGCGAGCTGCGACCTCGTGGTCATCGAAGCCCACGACCGAAACGTCTTTGGGTACGCTAATTCCCGCTTCGTTGAATGCGGCGATAACGCCGGTCGCGATACGGTCCGATCCGCATAGCACGCCGTCGGCATGTATTTCGCGCGCGAGCAGCCGCCGCGTGGCTTGGTAGCCGTCTCCGCTGCTCCATCCGGTATAGATGACATTTTCATCCGGAAGGCTTTCGCCCAAAATTGCACGGTAGCCGCGAAGGCGGTCGACGACGGCGGGGTTATCCTGCGGCCCCAGCACGGCAACGATGTCCTTGCGTCCGCGATCTTTCATAGCGAGCGCCGCAAAGCGTCCGCCCTCTTCGTCGTCGGAGTAGACCGTCGAGAACACGTCGCGATAGGGATGGCCCTCGAGCTGGCCGCATAACACAGTGGGCACGCCCAGCTCGCGCAGCACCTCGAGCAGCTCACTGCCCTTGTAGGGCGAGACATCGATGACGGCGTCAAACGAGCGACGCTCAAAATGCTCGCGTGCGCGATTGCGCTCATGCGAGGAAGATGCCTGCAAGATCACGGGTAGGTAAGACGACTCCGAAAGTTCCTCGGTAATACCGCTTAAAAACTCACTGTAGGTGGGATCGCTAAACAGCTCGCTCAAAGGTTCGGTAACCAGTACGGCGATAATTTCCGTGCGTCCGACGGCGAGCGCCCGGCCGCGTGCGTTGGGTACAAAATTGACTTCCTTGGCAGCCGCGCGGACGCGTTTTTTAGTTTCCTCGCTAATGCGGGGGGAGTCGTTGAGGGCACGCGATGCCGTGGAGCGCGAAACACCGGCAGCTGCAGCAACCTCGGCAAGCGTCGGTGCGGTGCGAACTGGTTGGGTCATGGCGTCTCCTGGAAAATGCGGTCGATGTTGTTACTGATACGGGCTGGTGCGGATACAGCTTACTATAGTGCGCCTGAACAGCGTTCACGGTATCCGGTGACCGGTGCCGTTTTGCAATCAAACTGCGACTGAGCACGGCATGTATGGGCGAGACATGGGCAGGCGCGACAGTTGCCTGTGAGCTCAAGAACGATGCCCTGTGCTGTGTACCTAAGCTTAGGGTGACATAAGTAGCATGGTTGTACAACCGGTTGTACCGTTAATCCGGCAAAATCGACCGTTCGGCGGACAACCGGTTGCACAGATTTTTGCACCGCCCGTAAGATAAGGACAACCGGTTGCACAAAGAAGCACTACGATGACGAAGGAGCATCACCATGGACGCCATTAACGATTGGGAAAACCAAGCGCTCACCCACAGGAACCGCCTGGCACCCCATGCGTACTTTATGGGTTATGAGACCGCCGATCTCGCCGCTACGTACAGCCGCGAGCTGTCGCGCGGATTTGTCCAGCTGTCCGGCTCGTGGCAGTTCCGCCTTTTTGAGGGCCCCGCGGCCGTCTCCAACGAGGCGCTTTGCACGTACGAGCCCGAGTGGGATCACGTGGAGGTTCCGCACCTGTGGCAGGTAGACGGCTATGGCAATCTCGCCTATACCGACGAGGGCTTCCCGTTCCCGGTGGATCAGCCGTTCGTTCCCTCCGACGACCCCACGGGCGTCTACCAGCGCATCGTCAAACTTCCCGCCGTGCCTGCCGGCGCTCGCGAGATCATTCGCTTCGACGGTGTCGAGAGCTACGGCGAACTGTATGTCAACGGCAAGTTTGTCGGCATGACTAAGGGTTCGCGCCTGTCTGCCGAGTTTGACGTGACCGACGCGCTCGTCGAGGGCGACAACCTGTTTGCGGTCAAGGTTCTGCAGTACAGCGATGGTAGCTACATCGAGGACCAGGACATGTGGTGGGCATCGGGCATCTTCCGCGATGTGTACCTCATGCAGCGTCCCGCCGCGCATCTGGTCGACTTTAGGTTCCGCACGCACCGCGAGGGCGATGCCGCTCTGATCACGCTCGATGCGGTTGCCGAGGGCGCAAGCCGCGTTGTGTATACGCTCAGCGATGGCGAGAACGTGGTGGCTACGGGTGAGTGCGTCGATGGCCATGCCGAGTGCAGCGTTGCCGATGCCCACTTCTGGAACCCCGAGGACCCCTTCCTCTATGACCTTACGCTTGAGGTCTACGACGGCGACGAGGTCAGCGAGTACGTTCCGCATCGCCAGGGTCTTGCCGAGGTGACGGTCGAGGGCAATCATATCTACCTCAACGGCACCTACTTTAAGATGCATGGCGTCAACCGCCACGATCACGACGATCACAAGGGCCGTGCCGTGGGCCTCGAGCGCATGCGCCGCGACCTGGAGCTCATGAAGCAGCACAACATCAACGCGGTGCGCACGTCTCACTACGCCAACGACCCGCGCTTCTACGAGCTGTGCGACGAGTACGGCATCATGCTGGTCGCCGAGACCGATATGGAGAGCCACGGCTTCGAGAATATCGGTAATATCGCCCTGGTCACCGACGACCCTGCCTGGGAGCCGGCTTACGTTGACCGTGTTGAGCGTCTGGTGATGCAGGAGCGCAACCACGCGTGTATCATCATGTGGTCGATGGGCAACGAGAGCGGCTATGGCTGCAACATCCGCGCGATGTACGCCAAAGCTCACGAGCTCGACGGTCGTCCGGTCCACTACGAGGAGGACCGCAACGCCGATACCGTCGATGTCATTTCCACCATGTACTCCCGTGTGTCGCAGATGAACGACTTTGGTGAGCATCCGTTCCCCAAGCCGCGCATCAACTGCGAGTACGGTCACTCCATGGGCAATGGCCCCGGAGGCCTGTCCGAGTACCAGGAGGTCTTCGATCGCTGGGATTGCATCCAAGGCCAGTTTATTTGGGAATGGTGCGACCACGGTCTGGCTGCCGTGACCGAGGACGGCGTTGCCTACGACATGTATGGCGGCGACAACGGCGATTACCCCAACAACAGCAACTTCTGCATCGACGGCATGGTGTTCCCCTGGCAGCAGCCGAGCCCGGGCCTTACCGAGTACGGCCAGGTCATCTGCCCGGTCCGCATGGCTTATGACGCCGAGGCAGGCGAGCTGACCGTCACCAACAAGCGTTGGTTTACCACCCTCGAGGATGTCTGCCTGTCGGCCGAGACCCTGGTGGACGGCGACGTGGTCTGCCGCAAGACGCTCGTGCCCGGCGCGGTTGCCCCCGGCGAGTCCGTCCAACTTCCGCTGGTGATTCGCGAGGCCGCGGTGGGCGAGACCCTGCTGACCGTGCACGCCTACACCATGGCTGCTCACGCCTGGTGCGAGCCGATGTTCCAGCTGGGCGCAAGCCAGTTTGCCATCGCAAACCATCCGGCGCCGGCCATCGCCGCTCCCGTGCGTCCCGAGCTTACGGTCGAGGAGACCGAGCAGGAGATCTGCGTTCGCTCCCTCAACGGCGAGCTGACCTTCAGCAAGGTCAACGGTACCGTGAGTGAGTGGAAGGCATCCGGCCGCGACGTCATGACCTCCGGTCCCCAGGTTGGTTTTTGGCATCCGCTCGTCGATAACCACGCCCAGGAGTATGACTCCCTGTGGAAGGACAACTTCATCGATGTGATGCAGACGTCTACCCGCAAGGTTTCTTGGAAACAGGACGGCAATGCGGTCGTCGTTACCGTGAGCCAGCGTATCGCTCCTCCCGTCCGCGCGTTCGGCATGCGCGTCGAGCTCGTCTACACCGTGCTTCCGAGCGGTCGCGTCGACCTCAAGGTTTCCGGCGAGCCCTACGGCGACTATTCGGACATTATCCCGCGCATCGGCATCTCCTTCGAGGTTCCCGGTTGTGATCGTGCCGTCGAGTGGTATGGCCATGGCCCGGGCGAGAACTATCCGGACTCGCTGCGCGCCAACCCGGTCGGTCATTACCGCACTACGGTCGACGACATGTTCACGCCGTATGTCATGCCCCAGGATTGTGCCAACCGCGAGGGTACCCGCTGGGTTGCCCTGCGCTCGAGCCACGGTGACGGCGTGCTGGTGACTCGTCCAGCCGACGCCGCTTCCAACCCGTTCTCGTTCTCCGCATGGCCCTATAGCTGCGAGGCTATCGATAACGCCAAGCATGTCTACGATCTTGTCCCGGGCGACACGGTCACGGTCAACATCAACGACCAGCTGCTCGGCCTTGGCTCGAACTCTTGGGGTTCCGAGGTGCTCGATTCCTATCGCACCCGTTTTGAGAGCTTCAGTTTTGAGGTGTCCCTGCGACCGCTGACGTCTGCCGATTTGGCTCAGGCGCTGGCACCCATTAAGGAGGCATAAGTCATGCATGTCTTTAACTCGCGTGCCGATTTCGACGCCCAGATGAAGTCCGTCAAGAAGTGGATGCGTACCGGTCAGGCGCTCGACGGCGTTTCTGAACTGCAGCACGATGTGGCGTACTCTATCGGCGACTCGCTGGTGTATTGGTGGGTGAACGCCCACGAGGCGGCTACTGCCGATCTGGTCGGTCACCGTCGCTACCATGCCGTGCTCGCCCCGCTCGACGGCGATCTGACCGTCGAGGTGGCTTCCAAGGCCGATCTTACCTGTACGCGCGCCTACAGCGATATCGACGATCGCGAGCGCTTTGAAGGCGCGGGGGAGACCGTGACGATTCCCGCCGGCGGCGTTGCCGTCATCGAAATTGACGAGGCCTACCGTGTTATCGCCGAGGCTTCGGATCCCCGCGTCGTGGTGCTGCACGTGACGGTTGAAGGTTATTCCTTCCCCAACAAGTAGTATTCGTCCGCCTGGACGTTTGCTTCACGCCGTTAAGGGGGATGGCTTTGTTGACTCCCTTTTCCCCATCCCCCTTAGCAGGTGCGCCGTCCGCGATTGCACTTGCAGCTCGGACGGTTTTAGATGACATATAACAGATGATTGGGAGGGCTTATGAGCTCTGAAAAACGAGGAACGATTGGTTCGTTCGCTCTGCTGGGCATGACGGTCGCCGCCGTGTTCGGTATCAAGAATATCATCAACAACAACGCGGCTATCGGCTTGGCAGCTGCGCCGTCGTTCTTCTTCGCCACACTTTTGTACTTTGTCCCCTATACCCTGGTTACCGCTGAGTTCGTCGGCCTCAACAAGGACTCCGAGTCCGGCGTGTACGCATGGGTTAAGACCTCGATGGGTGGTCGCTGGGCGTTCCTGACGGCATTTAGCTACTGGTTCGTTAACCTGTTCTTCTTTGCGTCCGTCCTGCCCAACGTCATCATCTACGCGAGCTACGTGTTCTTTGGTGCCAACGCCGAGCTTTCGCAGCTGTGGATCACCATTATCGAGATCGTCGTCTTTGCTATCGCCACGTGGGTTTCGACCAAGGGCGCTAAGTGGATCGGCTCCATTTCCTCCTTCGGTTCGACCGCGGCTCTCGGCCTGACCGCCCTGTTCATCCTGCTGTCCCTGGCTGCTGCCTTTGGCGGCGTTGAGTTCGCTACGGCTCCTACTCCCGCTAACATGGCTCCCGACATGAGCAACTTCGCAACTGCGTGGGGCTTCTTCGGTACGCTTGCCTGGATCATCCAGGGCGTTGGCGGCGCTGAGTCTGTCGGCGTGTTCCTTAACGACCTTAAGGGTGGCGTCAAGGCCTTCGTGCGCACCGTCGTTATCGCCGGCCTGACCATCGGCCTTCTGTATGCAGGCGCTTCGCTGCTGGTTAACCTGTTCATCCCCGAGGGCGGCGTTGCCATCTCCACCGGTATCTTCGACGTATTCGGCGCTGTCTTTGCCCACTTTGGCATTCCCATGGAAGTGTCTACGCGCGCCATCGGCTTGATCCTTCTCGCCGCCACGCTGGGCTCCCTCATGATGTGGACCTCTGCTCCCATCAAGGTTTTCTTCACCGAGATCCCCAAGGGCGTCTTTGGTAGCAAGATCGTCGAGCTCAACGAGCATGGCATTCCCGCCCGCGCCGCTTGGCTGCAGTTCGCCATCGTCGTCCCCATCCTGATCATCCCGGCCCTGGGCTCCGGTAACCTCGACGACCTGCTCATGATCGTCACCAACATGACTGCTGCCACCGCTCTGCTTCCGCCGCTGCTGATTTTGCTTGCCTACTTTATGCTGCGCAAGAACTTCGACGCCGCTCCCCGTGGCTTCCGCATGGGCTCGCGTAGCTTTGGCCTGGTCGTTGCCGCATTCCTGCTCGTGGTTTTCTGCTTCGTGCTTATCTGCGGCACCATTCCGCTCGATCAGCCTCTGTGGCTGACGCTGGTCTACAACGTTGGCGGCGTGGTTGTCTTCCTGGGCCTTGCCGTGATGTGGTACAACCGCTACATCAACCGCCTGCGCGAGACCGATCCCGAGGCCGCCGAGAACGAGCTGCGCCCCTCCGTCCTTGACATGATGGAGTAGCGGCTAGGATTAATCTACGGCTGTGGAATAAATCGATTCCCTTTCCTAAGGAGGGGCCTTACGAGGCCCCTCCTTTTGTGTTTTGGGGCATGGTTTTGGACCCTGTGGTCAAAAAATGCCAAATATGAGTACTGTTGCAAAAGAGGTGCCATATGTTTCGGCCTGCTCTGAGCGAAAATGGGCTCATAATCAATTTATCTAACCCCCTTTAAAGGGCGTTTGACGGCTTTCAACCTCTTCGAATCGCTCAAATTAGGCAATTTGCTCTCGATTTTGCTGCTACTAAATTGGTGACAGTACTCATATTTGCCACTTTTTGACCATGAGGTGTTCAGAGGAGCTCTCGAGAAGCATCTAACGGTACAATAGCTACCACGTGGCTGGGTTTTGCCGGCCGAATGTGCGATGCCGCGGGAGGGGACATGGTCGAGTTTACAAAGACGATTAAAGATCCGTTGGGACTGCATGCCCGCCCGGTTGCGCTGCTCTATGACATTATCGCCAAGCATCGTAGTGACGTGTCGGTCAGCATTGGTGACCGTCATGTCGATGGTCGCGACGTGATGGGCCTGATGGCCCTCTACGGCGAATGTGGCGAAGATATCGTGTTCCGCGTTTCGGGCGTGGATGAGGCCTCGTGCGTCACGTCGATTAGAAATCTTTCGCTCTGAGCGTAACAATGCGAAAAAGGGGAGAGTCCCCTCTGCTGCATAAATTGGTTTGACAAGGCACCGCAAAGAGACCGTCTTTGCGGTGCCTTTGTTTCGTATAGGAAACTTTTTCGAAAACTGAATAGAGACCCTTTCCAAAAAGTTAACCACGTGCTAGTTTACTAAAGCGAACATAGACGTGGTTAACTTTTATCGCGTCGATGTTGAGGACGAACTGACGTTAGGAGCCACTCATGTCTTGCGGACCGCAGATGCCGGCCATGCCGCTTTCGATGGTAAAAGCGGGCGAAACCGTGCGCGTGTCTCGGGTAAAGGGCAATGAGGACATGAAGCACCACCTCAAGGACCTCGGCTTTGTCGAGGGCAACGAAATCCACGTGGTGAGCTCGAGTGGCGCCAATATCATCGTCACGGTGCTGGGCTCACGCTTTGGCATCGATTCCAAGGTTGCCATGCACATCATGACCGTCGGTTAGTCCGCAGCATTTCATAAAAACCGAAAGGGGGACAAGAGGATGAAGACGTTGGGTGACGTTAAGGTGGGCGAGAGCTCCACCATCGTCAAGCTTCACGGTGAGGGTGCGCTGCGCCGCCACCTTATGGACCTGGGGCTCATCAAGGGCACTTCGTTCAAGGTCGTGAAGGTTGCACCGCTCGGTGATCCGGTCGAGATCAACGTGCGCGGCTACGAACTTTCCATCCGCAAGGAGGAGGCGGCCGTCGTCGAGGTCCAGTAAGGGCTTGCGGCGTATATTTCTGCAGGTAAAGTTAGGTATTTCTAACTTAATGCAGTAACTTTAAAGCGCATTATCCAGCCTGCGCGGAGAAAGCAGCGCAGGCACACAAGGAAGAAGGATTGAATGGCGGATTCTCAGATCCATGTCGCGCTGGCGGGTAACCCCAACTGCGGCAAGACCACGCTTTTCAACCTGATCACCGGCGCCAACGGCTACGTTGGCAACTGGCCCGGCGTCACGGTTGAGAAAAAGGAAGCCAAGCTTCTGAGTGACAAGAACGTCACCATTACGGACCTCCCCGGCATCTACTCGCTTTCCCCCTACAGCCCCGAGGAGCAATGCTCGCGCGATTACCTCATGAGCGGCGAGCCCGATGTCGTCGTCCAGGTTGTCGATGCCACCAACCTCGAGCGCAATCTGTACCTGGCGCTTCAGGTCATCGAGACCGGCCTGCCTGTGGTCGTTGCCCTCAACATGGCCGACTTGGTCGAGAAGAACGGCGATAAGATCGACACTGAAAAGCTGTCCAAGAAGCTCGGTTGCCCGGTCATGATGATCTCGGCCCTTAAGAACAAGGGCATCAAGGAGCTCTTCGAGCAGGTCAAAAAGTCCGCTGCTTCCAAGGGCAAGGTGCCGGAGCATAAGTTCGACTCCTCCATCGAGGACGTTCTGACGCACATCGAGAACAACCTTCCGGCGAGCGTTCCCGCCAACAAGCGCCGCTATTACGCCGTCAAGCTGTTTGAGCGCGACGCGGACGCCTGCAAGCTCATCAACCTCTCTAAGGAGAAGGCCGCTCGCGTTGAGCAACTGGTCGCCCAGTGCGAGCAGGACTGCGACGACGATGCCGAGTCCATCATCACCGGCGAGCGCTACGGCGTGATTGCCCACATCATTGACGAGTGCCTCACCAAGGCTCCGGCAAAGATGAGCACCTCCGAGAAGATCGACCGCGTGGTTACCAACCGTATCCTGGGCCTGCCGATCTTTGTGGTCATCATGTTCTGCGTGTACTACATCGCCGTTTCCACCTTGGGTGGCACGGTGACCGACTTCACCAACGACCAGCTCTTTGGCACCGACGGTTGGTATGTGCTCGGTCAGGGCCGCGACGCCTACGATGCGGCCGTCGAGGCAGCGGGCGATGCTGCCGATTCGGTCGACCCGGCGCAGTACGGCCCCTATGTCCCGGGTATCACCACCGTGGTGCACGACGCCCTTGTGGCGGGCGGCACCGAGGACGGTGGCCTGGTCGATTCGCTGGTCTGCGACGGTATCGTCGGCGGCCTGGGCGCCATCTTCGGCTTCGTCCCGCAGATGTTCCTGCTGTTCGTGATGCTGTCTTTCCTGGAGGACTGCGGCTACATGGCCCGCGTTGCCTTCATCATGGACCGCGTGTTCCGCCGCTTTGGCCTGTCCGGTAAGTCCTTTATCCCCATGCTCGTGTCCTCGGGCTGCGGCGTCCCCGGCGTCATGGCCACCAAGACCATCGAGAACGAGAAGGACCGCCGCATGACGGTCATGACCACCACGTTTATTCCCTGTGGCGCCAAGCTGCCGATCATCGCCCTGCTCATGGGTTCCATCATCGGCGATTCTTCTACCACCGCCGCGTGGATCAGCCCGCTTTTCTACTTCCTGGGCGTCTTTGCCGTCATCGCCTCGGGCCTCATGCTCAAGAAGACCAAGCTCTTCGCCGGCCGCCCGACGCCGTTTGTTATGGAGCTTCCTGCCTACCACTTCCCGGCGATCCGCTCTTGGGCGCTGCACGTGTGGGAGCGCTGCTGGGCCTTTATCAAGAAGGCCGGCACGGTCATCTTTGCGTCCACTGTCGTGGTTTGGTTCCTGTCCAACTTTGGTAGCTATAACGGTTCCTTTGGCTTCCTGCCTGCGATGGACGGCATCCCCGAGGAGTTTATGGACTACTCCGTGCTTGCCATGCTGGGCAACCTGGTCGCTTGGATCTTCGCCCCGCTCGGCTTTAGCACCTGGCAGGCCACCGCGCTGACTGTCTCTGGCCTCGTCGCCAAGGAGAACGTCGTCGCCACCGCCGGCTCGCTGCTGTCCGTCGCCGACGCGGGCGAGACCGACCCGAGCCTGTGGACCGCGTTTGCCGGCATGTTCCCCACCATGGGCGCTTGCGTTGCCTTCGGCGCCTTCAACCTACTGTGCGCTCCGTGCTTTGCCGCCATTGGCACCATCCGCAACCAGATGGATTCCGGCAAGTGGACTGCGATCGCCATCGGTTACGAGTGCGCCTTTGCTTGGGTGATCGGCCTGTTCATCAACCAGTTCTACAACTTGCTTGTTCTTGGACAGTTTGGTATCTGGACGATTGTGGCCATCGTGCTGCTGGTTGCGATGCTCTTCCAGATCTTCCGTCCCATGCCCAAGCATGCATGGACCGACGAGGACGAGACCAACACTGCTTCCGCCGCAGTTTCCGCTTAAGTCCGAATAAGGATTAACCCCTTTTCACGAGCCCGGGTGTCCCAGCGACCCCGGGCTTTTTGTGCATGGGAGACAGATTACTTTGCCCCAGAAGTTAAGATGTGGCGTTTCCGCAGATAAAACCGACCAAAATAAACCTGTCCCTTTTTGGTAGGTGGAGAATGGGGTAAAGTAAGTGATGGTTAACTAGAGGAGGCTTGCTATGGCACCTATCGATATTGTTGTACTGGCTGTTATCGGCGTTGCGTTTGTCGCGGTATGCGTGCGCGTCTACCGCAAGGGCACCTGCGCCGACTGCGCTCAGGGTGGCGTTTGCACGGGGCATTGCTCCAACAAAAAGACGTGCGCCGCACTTAAGGGCGTAGACAAAATCGCCGAAGACTTGGGCCGCGGAATCAAGTAAGGCCCAGACATCTAAGCGCCTCGCGAGCATCCGTTCGCGGGGCGCTTTGCGCATTTGAGGGAGAGCGCGGCGAGTCGAAGAGTATTTTGGGGTCTCGTTAAATCAGTTGCGGTGAAATACGGACTGTTTTGGCTGTCAAAGGCCTTATCTACTCCGTATTCCACCGCAACTTTTTGTGGAGTGGGCTAGAGACGCTGCATGCGGTACCCGACACCCATGTGCGTCTGAATCATCTTGGGGTGAGAGGGGTCTGCCTCGATCTTCTTGCGCAGGGTGCGCATGAACACGCGCAGGCTCGCCAGATCGCTGTCCCAGCTCGTGCCCCATATCTCGTGGGTGATGAAGGTGTGGGTGAGCACCTTGTCGACGTTTTTCGCCAGAAGGACGAGCAATTTGTACTCGGTTGGGGTGAGCGAGAGCTCGCGTCCGTCTTTCGTCGCGTATCCCGCGGCGTAGTCGATATGCAGCGGACCGTTGTCAAACGTGCTCGCTTCTGTCGACTCGCTCGACGCCATCGAGGAGCGCCTCAAATTCGCACGGACGCGCGCGAGCAACTCATCCACAGAAAAGGGCTTGGTGAGGTAGTCGTCTGCCCCTGCGTCAAGTGCTGCAATCTTGTCGGAATCTTCGGTGCGCGCTGAAATGACGATAATGGGGACTGCCGACCAGCTTCGGATCTTCGTGATGACCTCGATACCGTCAATGTCGGGAAGGCCGAGGTCGAGCATGATGAGGCTGGGGCCGTGCGACACCGCATCCATGATGGCGGCCTGGCCGTCGCAAACCTTGCTCACGACATAGCCGTGGAGGTCAAGCGCGGTCGAAACGAGGTTTTGAACGGTCAGGTCATCTTCGACCAGGAGGATGCGTGGCTTAGCGGCATTATTCATGAATCTCGATCTCCTCAGCGGGCAGGGTAAAACGGAAGACGGCCCCATGGGGGTGGTTGTCGCGAACTTCGATGACGCCGCCATGCGCCTCCACGATGGAGCGGCAGAGCGACAGCCCAAGGCCGATGCTTCGACGCGAATCCACGGGCCGCGTATTGCTTGAGGTGAAGAAGCGCTCAAAGATATGAGGCTTGTCGCAGTCTGCCACACCCGGCCCATCGTCTGCGACGTCCACCACGACGAACGCACCCTCGCGACGTGCGCTGATGGTGACAGTCGAGTCCTCGGGCGTGTATTTGAAGGCGTTCATGATGAGATTCGTAAGCACCTGCATGATGAGATGGACGTCAATGCGTACCAGCAGGATGTCGTCAGTGTGCTCGATGGTGACGGTACGTCCATGCGATGCTTGGGCGGCATGGCTGAGGGCGGCCTCGATGACCTCGTCGATGAGCTCGGATGTGAAGTTGAGGTGAATGGTGCCGTCCTCGACGCGTGTGATGGCGAGGAGGTTCTCCACGGTATCAATAAGCCAGAGGGAGTCATCGTAGATGGCATCGGCAAGATCGCAGCGCTGTTCGAGGCTGAGCCTCTCGTCGCTCTTGCCGCAGATCCGGATATAGCCGTGAGGGGTGTCCTCAAATCGTGGCCGATGGAGCGCAAAAGGTTGGCGCGCAGCTGCTCGTTTTTCGCCAAGACCGCAGCCTCTTCGCGCTCTTGCGCCGCTCGGTCACTTTCGAGCGCCAAGGCGCATTCACCTACGATAGATAGGACGATCGAATGCTCGAAGGCTTCGGTCTCGCGCCCCTCCAGGGCGATGCCGATGACACCGAATACCTTGTCGCCGGTGCGAACCGCGAGGTAGAGACAGCGCGCCTCAGGCAGGGTCCGCGTGCTTGCGCCCGCGCGCTTGTTGTTGGTGAAGGTCCAGGTTGCAACGGCGCGCTCGTAGTCGGTGAGCAGCGACGCGGATCGGTTTTCGGTGCCAGCGGACTCATAGAGCGCCTTGCCGAGCGTGCCGTGTTCGGCGGGGTAGAAGACCACGTCGAGTTTTAGCAGTTTGACGAGTTGGTTCATGGCGACGCGGGCGCACTCCTCCGCGCTATGGGCTTGCTGTAAGAGCTGGTTCGTTTCGAGGAGTACGCGCGTTTTGAATGCGTTCTCGGCGGAGGTACGGGCATTGTCGGCGATGCGCGCAGTTAACTCGCCGGCGACCATAGCGGTAGCGAACATGATGCCGAACGTGACCAGATAGCTTCGGTCGTAGCTGGCGAGCGAAAACAGAGGCGTGACGAAGCAGAAGTTGTAAAGCACTACAGAGAGCACGCTCGATACGATCGTGCAGATACGCCCCGTCGTGGTGACGGCGGTCAGCAGGGCCGTGAGGATATAGAGGGATATGATGCTGGAATCGGCAAATCCCAGATGGCGGAAAGCCGTGCCGATCGCCGTGGCGACAAGAGAGAGGGCCAGCGTGCGAAGCACGTTTCGGCTGCTGGGCGGCTGCAGAGCGAGCGCATGGCGGCGTCCTTTGGGTCGGGAGGGCGGAGTCGACTGGTCTGGAATGATGTAAATGTCGAGGTTCGGGGCGAATGCTATGAGCTGTTCTACGAGAGATTTGCGGCCAAAGAGGGCCTGACGGACGCTGCTGTGCTCGCCCGTGCGCCCCATGACGATCTTCGAAATACCCGACAGGCGCGCGAACTCGGAGATCTGAAACGCGACGTCGTCGCCATAGACGGTTTCCATATGTGCTCCGAGCTGCTCGGCTAGGGCGATATTGGCTGCAAGCTTGGCGCGCTCATCATCGCTCATGGCTTGCGTGCGCGGGCTTTCTACGAACAGGGCGACGAGCTCGCTGCGAAACGCTTTCGCCATGCGTGCGGCGGCACGGACGATGCGGGGATTGGTCGGCGCCGGGGAGACACAGACTAAGATACGCTCCTTGGTGTAGTAGTCACGGTTTCCCAGCACGCGTGCGGCGTCTGTGAGGTGGCCGGTGCGATCGGCGCAGCGGCGCAGCGCGATTTCTCGGAGTGCGGTGAGGTTTTCGACGGTAAAAAAATGCTGTTGCGCTCGGTCGGCTTGTGCGGGACGGTAGACGAGGCCGGCGCGAAGGCGCTCAAGTAGGTCTTCGGGCTCTATGTCGACGAGCTCGACCTGGTCGGCATCATCGAAGATACGGTCGGGGATTCGTTCGCTCACGACAACGCCGGTGATGGATGCAACCATGTCGTTTAGGCTCTCGATATGCTGAACGTTTACGGTCGTATAGACGTCGATGCCCGCATGTAGAAGTTCCTCGACGTCTTGATAGCGTTTGTCGTGGCGAGACCCCGGCGCATTCGTATGGGCGAGCTCGTCGACAAGGATGAGCTGAGGGGCGCGCTCGATAGCCACATCTAGATCGAACTCGCTGAGCGCAATGCCGTTGTGCTCGATGAGTTTACAGGGCACGTTCTCAAGCCCTTGTGCAAGATGGGCAGTTGCCGGACGTTCGTGCGGCTCGATGTATCCCGCGACGACGTCGACACCTCGCCGCTTGGCGGCGTGGGCGGCTTGAAGCATCGCATAGGTTTTGCCTGCGCCAGCAGCGTAGCCAAAGAAAATTTTGAGGTGTCCCCGGCTGGTTCGAGCGTCATCGGCGGCCTCGTCTTTCTCAATTGCCTTGAGGATGAGGTCTGGATTGACGCGAGTGTCCGATGCGTCGCGCTGCATAGCGTAGCCTTTCTGAAGCGTTGTCCATGCGTGCATACGCGGTGAGGACGCCACTGTATGCTCGCGAGGTCGAGTATAGGCGCACTGCAGCCGCAATAGTGCTTTCTACCTGCATCTTTACGGCATCTTAAGGTCGTGAGCCCCAGCCCTCACGCCTCTTTAACACCTAGAAGCGTTTACTGTCCCCAGACGCTTGCGAGGGCAGGCGTCCGAGACATCGGACCGCGCGTGAAAGGGGCGGTAATGGACATCCTCATTCCCATTATCGGAGTCGTCTGCATTGGACTCCTTATCTATTACATCTACATTCTGATGAGGAGTGATTCGTAAACTATGGACGCTGCGATTCAGTACATCTTGTACTTTGCCGTGCTCGTCGTCCTGGCCGTTCCGCTCGGTCGGTTCATGGCCCATATCATGGATGGTGAGCATACGTTCCTGTCGCCTGTGATTGCTCCTGTGGAGCGTGGCGTCTATCGTCTGCTTCGCATCGACGCGGCAGAGCAGATGGGGTGTAGGCGCTATCTGGCAAGCGTGCTGGCCTTTTCGGGGATCGGCCTCGTGGCTCTTGTGGCACTCCAGGCGCTTCAGTCCTTCTTGCCAGGCAATCCCCAGCACCTGCCGGGTGTGCCATGGGACCTGTCGTTCAATACGGCTGCTTCCTTCATAACCAACACCAACTGGCAGTCCTACTCCGGTGAGACCACCCTGT
This sequence comes from uncultured Collinsella sp., assembly GCA_900553165.1. GTDB lineage: Bacteria > Actinomycetota > Coriobacteriia > Coriobacteriales > Coriobacteriaceae > Collinsella. The sequence continues at coordinate 2,677 of USCN01000003.1, read as the reverse complement.
CCTACTTCGTGCAGTTCATGGGCCTCACCGTGCAGAACTTCGTTTCCGCTGGTACCGGTATCGCGGTCATGTTCGCGCTGATCCGCGGCTTCCGTCAGATCAAGGAGCAGGGTCTGGGTTCCTTCTGGGTCGACCTCACCCGCACCGTCCTGTATGTGCTCATCCCGCTGAACCTCGTGTTCGGCATCTGCCTGGCTGCCGGTGGCGTCATCTCCAACTTCCAGCCGGCTCAGAAGGCTGAGCTCGTAGAACCCGTCGCTGTTCAGCCTAATGCAGACGGCGGCTGGAGCGTCATCGACGGCGCCCAGATTGAGGGCGACACGGTCAAGGTCGACGGCAAGGTTGTCGAGGGCGCGCGCGTGGTCACCGAGCAGTTCCTGCCCCAGGGTCCCGCGGCTCCTCAGGTCGCCATCAAGCAGTCCGGCACCAACGGCGGCGGCTTCTTCGGCGTGAACTCCGCCCATCCGTATGAGAACCCCAGTGCCTTCACCAACATCATCGAGATGACCAGCCTGCTGCTGATCCCGGCCGCCTGTTGCTTCGCCTTCGGTATCGGCGTCAAGAACACCAAGCAGGGCAAGGCCATCTTTGCCGCCATGTTCATCCTGCTGGTGATCTTCACCGGCATCATCGCCGTCAACGAGCATGCGGGCACCCCGCAGCTGGTCGATGGCGGAGCGGTCAATATCGAGATGACCGACGGCCAGGCCGGCGGCAACATGGAGGGCAAGGAGAGCCGTTTCGGTATCGCCTCCTCTTCTACCTGGTCCGCTTTCACGACGGCTGCTTCCAACGGCTCGGTTAACTCCATGCACGACTCCTACACCCCGCTGGGCGGTTTTGTCCAGATGCTCCAGATTGCTCTGGGCGAGGTCGTCTTCGGCGGCGTGGGCTGCGGCCTGTACGGCATGATCGGCTTCGCCATCCTCACAGTGTTCATCGCCGGCCTCATGGTCGGACGCACGCCTGAGTTCCTGGGCAAGAAGATCGAGCCGGGCGAGATGCGCTGGGCAGTTGTCCTGTGCTTGGCAACTCCGTTTGCCATTCTGGTGTGCTCGGCCATCGCCTGCATGGTGCCGGGTCTTGCCGACCAGCTCAACAATGGTGGCGCGCACGGCTTCTCCGAGGCGCTGTATGCCTTCACCTCATGCGGCGGCAACAACGGCTCGGCGTTTGCAGGCATGAACTGCAACATTCCCTGGATCAACGTCATGCTCGGCCTCGAGATGCTGTTCGCCCGCTTCATGCCCATCATCGGTACGCTGGCTATCGCCGGCTCGCTGGCCAAGAAGGGAAAGGTCGCCGAGAGCGCCGGTACCCTGTCTACCACCAACGGCATGTTCGTATTCCTGCTCGTGTTCATCGTTCTGCTGATCGGTGCCCTGAGCTTCTTTCCGGCCCTGGCGCTTGGCCCCGTTGCCGAGTTCTTCCAGATGATTGCGTAAAGGAGGGCGCAGATTTATGACTATGCAAAAAGACATGATGGGCCGCGCGGTCCGCGACTCGTTTGCCAAGCTGGATCCTCGCGTCCAGATTCAAAACCCGGTCATGTTCCTGGTGTGGCTTTCCGCCGTCATGACCTCCGTCCTGGCCGTCGCTTCCATTTTCGGTGTGCAGGACGCGGGTGTGCCCGCCTACTATGTGGTCGCCATCGCGGTCATCCTGTGGCTTACCGACCTGTTCTCGAACTTCGCCGAGGCGCTTGCCGAGGGCCGCGGTAAGGCCCAGGCCGATTCCCTGCGTGCGGCCAAGAAGGATGTCGAGGCCCATCGCATCGAGTCCGTTGAGGACAAGGAGCACTTCACCGTCGTTCCCGGCACCGAGCTCACGCGCGGCGACCTGGTGATCGTACGCGCCGGCGAGCAGATTCCCGGCGACGGCGACGTCATCGAGGGCGCTGCTTCCGTTGACGAGTCCGCCATCACCGGCGAGTCCGCCCCCGTGGTCCGCGAGGCCGGCGGCGACCGCTCTGCCGTTACCGGCGGTACCACGGTGCTGTCCGACTGGATCATCGTCAAGATCTCCAGTGAGCCCGGCCAGAGCTTCCTGGACAAAATGATCGCGATGGTCGAGGGTGCCGCGCGCAAGAAGACCCCTAACGAGATCGCTCTGGAGATCTTCCTGGTGGCCCTCTCCATCGTCTTTATCCTGGTCACGCTGGCCCTGTATTGTTACTCCTGCTTCTCGGTCGGTCTTAACGACATGGACAACCCCACGGCCGTGACCACGCTCGTGGCGCTGCTCGTGTGCCTGGCTCCTACTACCATCGGCGCCCTTCTTTCCGCCATCGGCATCGCCGGCATGAGCCGTCTGAACGAGGCCAACGTGCTGGCCATGTCCGGCCGCGCCATCGAGGCCGCCGGCGACGTCGACATCCTCATGCTCGACAAGACCGGCACCATCACCCTGGGTAACCGCCAAGCCGCCGAGTTCATCCCGGTCGACGGCATCGATCCCGCGGAGCTGGCCGATGCCGCCCAGCTTTCCTCGCTGGCCGACGAGACCCCCGAAGGCCGTTCCATCGTCGTGCTCGCCAAGGAGCAGTTCGGTCTGCGCGGCCGCACACTCGAGGATAAGGGTATGGAGTTCATCCCCTTCACCGCGGCGACCCGCATGTCCGGTGTGAACTACGAGGGCAATGAGATCCGCAAGGGCGCTGCCGATTCCGTGCGCACCT
>USCN01000002.1 GCA_900553165.1 uncultured Collinsella sp. | reverse complement strand
TCGAAAAAGCTCGAGGGCCTCAAGCGCGGAGACCTGCTCCGCGTGACCTATTACGATACGTACGGCTATCGCTCCCGCACCGGCATCCTCGACGAGGCACTCCCTGCCTTCAAGCTCCTCAAGCTCAAAGACATCGCCATCGATTTCGATGACATTCTAGACATCAAACTGCGCGGACGAGCCTAGACAAGGAAATGCATCCAAGGCGGCGCTTACAGCGTCATGACGTAGTAACCCGCGTCCTTCACGGCCGCCACGAGAGCACCGCGATCGATCGGCTGCTTAGAGCGCACGCGTGCCGTGTGGTCCGCATACGTCACCGTTGCCCACACGCCATCCAGTGCATTGAGGGCATTGGCCACATTCTGAGCGCAGCCATCGCAGCTCATACCGCCGATGAGCAGCTCATCGCTATAGGGGTAGTGGGACAGATCGGTATCCGCAACCACTACCTTCTTGGCCTTCTTACCGCTCGCGCCATCGCTGCAACAACTCTTCCCGTGTGTCGAAGCGACAATGCGCCGCAGGCCAAAGAACATCCCAACGACAATCACGGCAAGCACAATGAGATTCGCAGGGTTGAGCAAGTCACTCATGCGTTCCCCTTTCAAGTAGCCCTATCTAGATACCCCCATGGGGTGTCCCCATCTTAACCCAAAAACATGTCCGTTCGGTCAATTAGTTTCCCTGTTCAAACTTTTTAGTTGACCAAGGCTTACTTTCGTGTATAAGTTTTCCTAGGCTAACAGTGAGGACCAGAAGGAGCGCCGTGACTCGAACCATAGACATTCCAACGTTTCAGGCAGCGGTCGTGCGCAACTGCTCCCCCACGCTCGCGAGCATCAAGCCGGCATCGCTCTTTACCTATCCCGGCGTTTACGCCAACCAAAACGGAAAACCCGGCGCCGCCCATATCGAAGGGCGACGCTCTCGCCTGCTCGCCGTCATAGCCCAATGCAACCGCGAGCTCCAGCCACTCGGGATCCATATGAGCGTTTTGGTCTGGCGCCCCTGCGGAGCGCTCATCTATGTGTACCGCCCTGCGGACCTCATGCGATACCTCTCCGACCCCCGCGCCACGACGGCGCTTGCCGCCGAAGGTTACGATGTCCACAACCTGCCCGCATCGCTGGTGCATCTCGCCGCGCACATCACGCTGGCAAGCAGCAATGCCGCAGAAAGCGCCTATGACGGCAGCGTCTGCGCACTCGCACGGAATAGGCACTGCGATACGGGGTGCACGTGCGAGTTCCCCCACGAAATTGGCTATTTTTTGGGCTATCCCTACGAAGATGTCCATCAGTTTATCGTCCAGCACGGCGAAAACTATAAGGTCTTTGGCGCATGGAAGGTATACACAAACGTTGAGCAGGCGCTCACGACCTTCGATTCCTATCGCGCATGCACGCAATACCTTACCTACATCTATCAACAGGGCTGCACCCTGGGACAACTTGTCCAGGCAACCCGATAGAGCATACAAAACGCGGCCGCACGCCGCACAACCGAAAGGAAAACATATGAGCAAGATTGCCGTCGTCTATTGGAGCGGCACGGGCAACACCGAGGCCATGGCAAACTTCGTTGCCGAGGGCGCAACCGGTGCCAGTGCCGAGGCAGAGGTCATCTCCTGCGCCGACTTCTCCGCAGACAAGGCCGCCGGCTATGACGCCATTGCCTTCGGCTGCCCCGCCATGGGTTCCGAGGAGCTTGAGTATGACGAGTTCCAGCCGATGTGGGACGAGGTCAAGGAGACCCTCGGCGACAAGAAGGTCGTCCTCTTTGGCTCCTATTCGTGGGCCGAGGGCGAGTGGATGGACAACTGGAAGGCCGACGCCGACGAGGCCGGCGTCAACGTCGTAGATTCCGTCATCTGCTACGACGCACCCGACGACGAGGGCGAAGCGGCCTGCAAAGCCCTGGGAGCGGAGCTGGCCTAACGAAGCAGTCAGAAAGTCGCAAGGCAACTGACAGCCGAGTACCGTACAACAACAGTCGCTCATGCCCAAACAAAAACGGGGACCGGATATTCACATCCGGTCCCCGTTTGTTATATCGATAACCTCGACGCGCCGCTACGAGATATTGCCCAAGAACGCCTTGGTGCGTTCGCTCTTGGGATGGTCGAAGACCTCGCTCGGCGTGCCCTCTTCCACGATAACGCCGCCGTCCATAAAGACCACGCGGTCGGCGACATCGCGGGCAAAGCCCATCTCGTGCGTCACCACGATCATGGTCATACCGTCACGTGCCAGGTCGCGCATGACGCCAAGAACGTCGCGGACAAGCTCGGGGTCAAGCGCTGACGTGGCCTCGTCAAAGAGCATCACGTGCGGATTCATCGACAGGGCGCGGGCGATGGCCACGCGCTGCTGCTGGCCGCCCGAAAGCTGACTCGGCATAAAGTCGATGCGCTCGGCCAGGCCGACCTTGGTCAGCTCCTCGATGGCGATCTTCTCGGCCTCTTCTTTGCTGCGCTTGAGCACCTTTTGCTGCGCAAGCATGACGTTCTTTTTGACCGACAGGTGCGGGAACAGGTTGAACTGCTGAAACACCATGCCCAGGTGCGTGCGCACTTTGTTGAGGTCGACACCCTTGGCGCACACATCCACGCCCTCAACGACAATCGAGCCGCTCGTGGGATGCTCCAGACGATTGATGCAGCGAAGCATCGTCGACTTGCCCGAGCCCGAGGGGCCCAAGACCACAACGACCTCACCCTTGTGCACATCCAGATCGATGTCACGCAGGACCACGTTATCGCCAAAGGCCTTCTGGAGGTTCTTGATACTGACGACGACCTCGTTCGAGTTATTGGTTTCGCTCATGATAGGACCTCCTTACAGACCGGCGATGTGATCGGCAGGCGTCGCGACAACCTGTCCGGCGCTCTTGGTGGGACGCTTCTTTTTGGTTTCGGCCGTACCCAGCAGCCTCGCCTCAAGACCGCTCACCAAGCGCGCAAGCGGCAGGGTAATGACCAGATAGAACAGGGCGGCAACCACATACGGCGTGATGGACCCCGTCGTGGCCACGATGGTGCGGGCGTTCATGACGATCTCGACCACGCCCACGGCGGCAAGCAGCGACGTATCCTTGTAAAGCAGGATGAACTCGCTGGTCAACGTAGGCAGGACATTGCGGAACGTCTGCGGAATCATGACGTAGAGCAGTGTCTGGAAGGCGTTCATGCCCAGCGAGCGAGCAGCCTCATTCTGGCCCTTGGGGATCGACTGAATACCGGCGCGGAAGATCTCGCACAGGTAGGCGGACGAGTTCATGGCCATGACGATAACGCCCAAGACGTAGTCGTCCACCTTGACGCCGGCAAGCGGCAGGCCAAAGAATGCAATGTAAATCTGCAGGAACGCCGGCGTACCGCGGATGATATTCACATAGATGCCGGCAAGACAACGAAGGATGCGCGACTTGGAAATGCGCATGAGCGACAGCGCAAAGCCAAAGGGAATGGCCAACGGAAATGCCACGAGCACGATCGAGAGCGACATAAGGAAGCCCTTGAAGACGATCGGCAGGCTCTGAACCAAAATGACCGGGTTCAGGAACAGGCGAAGGAACATGTTGGAATTCCACGCCTCGACCCACGGCTGCTCCTTAAGGTCGGCCAGAAAGTTATCGAATGCCGTCACGCCCTTGATCTCGACGGAAGGAATCTTGGAAATCTTCTTGGTCGAACCGTCGGCGAGCGTATAGGTGCCGCTAAAGGCCTCTTCGCCGCCCTCGACGGGAAACGTCACACCGTAAACCTCGACACGGAAAAAACCGCCGGCAGGCGCCGTCTCACCAAAGTCGATCTTGAGCGTCTGGCCGTCAGCCTTGCACGTGGGCTTCATGGGCGTACGATCCATGAGGTCCTCGCCCGAGAGCATCGTCAATCGCGTGTCATCGGTACCAAACGTCGTACCGTCGACAAACGTCAGCGAAAGACCGCTCAGCTCCTCGTCGGCATCGGCCTGAACTTCCCAGGTAATGCGCGTCTCGGTGCCGCCGACCACAGCGCTGCCCGAACCGGTATTGGGTCGGGCGGTAATCTTTGCGGTCTCAAGCGCCTGGGCGGTCGTGGGCACGCAGGCCCCCGCGCATACCAGGGCGAGCGCCACAGCCAGGACACAGGCCAGCTTTTGGAGCATCGAGGGCAGTGGAAAACGCTGCTCAGCGGCCCCTTTGTTCAGTCGAGACAAGGTGGCTCCTATCGTAGAAGTTGCCGGCAAAAACGAGACGGATACGCTCTCCGTCAAGAGAAGCGCAAAGGCCCTCTCCGCCAAAACGGAAAGGGCCCGCGCGCAATCAAGTAGCTATTTTACTTGATATTGTACTTAGCCATGAGGGCGTCGACGGTACCGTCGTCGGTCAGGTCCTTGATGGCCTGGTTGATGTCGTCCTTGAGCTTGGTGTTGCCCTGGTTGATGGCGATGGCGTACTCCTCGCCGGTGCTGATCTGCTTGATGGTCTGGCAGGTGTTGAACTGCTCGGCGGTCAGCTGGCTGGCAACGGAGCGGTTGGTGACTACGGCGTCGCCCTTATCAGACTGCAGGGCACTGAAGCACTCGGTAGCGTCCTTGTAGGGGACGATCTTGGCCTTGGGGAAGTTCTCCTGGGCAAAGGCCTCGGCGGTCGAGCCAGACTGGACGATGATGGTAGCGTCGGCGCTGTTGAGCTTATCGCTGTAGTTGTCGGCCGTGATGTCGGTGTTATCGACCTTGGTCACGATAGCCTGATCGTCCATGTAGTAGGAATCGGAGAAAGTGACTTCCTTCTCACGCTCGGGCGTGTCGGTGATAGCCGCGATGGAAACGTCATACTTGGCGCCCGAAGCAACGCCCGGAACCAGCGTGTCAAAGTCATTGTTGACGTACTCGACATCCAGGCCCAGCTTGTCGCCGATAGCCTTAATGAGCTCAAGGTCAAAACCCTGATAATCGCCGTTGTCATCCTTGTACTCAAACGGAGCGTACTCGGCAGAGGTGCCGACGGTCAGCGTACCGTCCTTGACGAGCGCGTACTCCTTGGAGCCGTCGACCTTCTCGACCTTAGCGTCGTCAGAGCTGCTGGAACCGGCATCAGAACCAGAGGTGGCGTTGGACGAGCCACAGCCCGTCAGTGCGAGGGCGAGCGCCATGGCACCCGTGGCGGCAAATGCGCCAAGCTTCTTGAGCTTCATAATCAGTCTCCTTCCGGTGACCCCGTTTGATTCAGAGGTCTGCAAAAACTGATGGCTATTATGCACCCGCTTGGGAGAATCTGCAATTAGAAAACTGATTGAAACAAACCCATAACGTGAATGGAACACTCCACTTTGTGACAGTCGTTACTGCTGTAACGACCTTAATAGCGTTATTTCCGCTGCATAACCTGCAAGTTCGTTCGGCGTCTCCAAAATAAAAGGAAGTTCACGCAAGCGGCTATTCGATACAATATTCTGCATAACCTGCATACCGCCGCCAAACTCCTCGTTGCCAAGGTATCCCTTGCCGATGCACTCGTGGCGATCCTTATGGGCGCCGCAGGGGTTCTTGGAGTCATTGATATGCACGGCGCGCAGGCGCTCGATACCCACCACACGATCGAACTCGTCGAGTACGCCGTCCAGATCGTGGACGATGTCATAGCCGGCGTCATTCACATGGCAGGTGTCTAGGCAAACGCCCAGCTTGGCCGACAGCTCGGGGCACTCGGCAGCAGCACCCTCGATAATGCGCGCCAGCTCTTCAAAGCTACGGCCCACCTCGGTACCCTTTCCCGCCATGGTCTCGAGCAGTACCGTCGTCTGCTGCCCCTCAAACATCACCTGACACAAGGTGTCGACGATCATCTGAATGCCAGCATCAGTCCCCTGCCCCACATGCGCACCGGGATGGAAGTTGTAGTAGTTGCCGGGCAGCGCTTCCATGCGCCGCAAGTCCTCGGCCATTGCCTCCAGGGCAAACTCGCGCGCCCGCTCTTTGGCCGAGCAGGGGTTATAGGTATACGGGGCATGAGCCACGAGCGGGCCAAAGTCGTTTTGCTCCATAAGCTCGCGCAGGGCCGCCACATCATCCATGTCAAGGTCTTTCGCCTTGCCGCCGCGCGGGTTGCGCGTAAAGAATGCAAAGGTGTTGGCGCCAATGGATAGCGCCGTCTCCCCCATCGCCCGATAGCCCTTCGTCGTCGAAAGATGACACCCAATCGTCAGCATCTCCAGCTCCCCCTCATCAGTTGCGGTGAAATAGTTCCTGTCGATGCCCTATTCTGCCGCAAACAGGAACTATTCCACCGCAACTTATAAAAGGGGCATCAGAGATGCGGGCCGCCAGGCACTACGGCTACGGGCGCCAGCGTCATGATCCCCCATGCGTCAGCGCCAAGTCCTAGAGGGCTAGACGGATTGCATCGACAATGCGCGCGCAGCGCTGTGTGGCGGCAAGGGGCATGACGGGACTCTCGAGTTTCCCCGCCCGGATGAGCTGGGTCGCATGCTGGATTTCGCCGTAGAAATCATCGACCTCAAACGGGGCATTTATTTCGAGCATTCGTCCGTCGGAGTACTTCACATGGGCGAGCTCGGGGCGATGGAGGCGCTCGATTTCCAACGAGCCCCGCTCGCAGGCAATCGTTAAGCGGCTTTCATATGCTGCTTTGCCGTCGCACGCCATATGAATGGGTATGCCGCCGACGCTCATATGAATCTCATCGGCCCAATCCACGCGGCCGCCCGATACGTCACACCAGCGAACTTCACGAGACGAAACATCGCACGCACCCGCAAGCAAATCCTCAAACCACCCGACCGCGTAGCAGCCCATGTCATATAGACAGCCACCCTGCAACGGATCGAGCAGATAACTCGAAGGGGATTCACCATAATCGAGTTTTTGCACGCTTTCAATCGAGACAATACGGCCAAGCTCACCCGACGCAAGCAAGTCCTTCACGCGAGTGCGCATCGGGCAAAACCGATTCTTCATCGCCTCCATAAACAGCACTCCGCGCTCGCGAGAGGCGGAGGCAATCGAGAGAGCCTCTTCCTCACTCAAAACGGCCGGCTTTTCGCACAGCACGGCCTTTCCTGCGCGCAGTGCCCGACAGGCCCAATGCGCATGCATGCCATGTGGAAGAGCCAAGTAGATTGCGTCGACATCGGGATCGGCGATCAGCGAATCATAAGCCGCATCGCCGCTATCGTCAGCCGTGGCATAACTGTGCGCAGTATCAATCGAAAACGCCCTGCAAAACTCCTCAACATGCGAAGGAGTGCGACCGGCGGCAGCCACAAGCCGTGCCCCGTCCACCTCCTTGAGCGACGATGCAAATCGATGCGAAATGTGCCCAGCGCCCAAAACGCCCCAACGAACCTCACGTAAATCATCACATGAATCCCGATGGCCCACGACAGCCCCCTTCAGTTGCGGTGGAATAGTTCCTGTTTAAGCCCTATTTTGCCGCAAACAGGAACTATTCCACCGCAAGTTATAAAAGGGGCATCAGGAGCGCGTTTTGCAAAAGGCTTTAAGTGCGGCCGTTACGGGGCCAGGCTGGAAACGTCGGCGCACATCGTCGAGACGCTCGGGAATATCGATGTGCTGCGGGCAGTGACGTGCGCATTTGCCGCACTTGACGCAATTGCTCACCAGCTTGGGCTCGTTCGTCCGCACCGCGCTCGCCGTAAAGTATTGCGACAGCCCCGTAAACCAGCTGTGCGCATAGCTCGCGTTGTAGGCGGCAAAGCAGCCGGGAATGTTGATACCCTTGGGACATGGCATGCAGTAGCCGCATCCCGTGCAGGGCACGCGATTCGATTTTTCAAACTCATCCAGCACGTGCGCGATCGTGTCGAGCTGGTTGGCAGTCATCGAATTCGGCAACGCGAGGTCTGCCAGTGACGAATTCTCATCCACCTGCGCGGTATCGGTCATACCAGAAAGCAACATGGTCACCTGGGGATGATTCCACACCCACGAGAGCCCCCAAGCGGCAGGCGTATGCAAATGCCGGTCGCATGCACCGTCGAGAACAGCGCGCGCCCGCGGAGGCAATTTGCCTGCCAAGCGTCCGCCCAAAAGCGGCTCCATCACAAACACCGCGAGGCCTCGCTCGGCGGCGGCCATGAGCCCCGCTGTTCCCGCCTGATATCGCTCTCCAGCGTAATTGTACTGGATCTGGCAAAAGTCCCACTCATACGCATCGAGCATCGTGAGGAAGTCCGCTGCGCTGCCGTGGTACGAAAAACCGATCTGGCGAATGCGCCCCACCGCCTTTTGACGAGCGATCCAGTCCTCAATGCCCAACGCCACCACACGTTCCCACTGGGCGGGCGAGGCAATGTTATGCATGAGGTAATAGTCGATATGGTCGGTCCGCAGGCGCCGCAGTTGCTCATCGAAGAACCGGTCGAAATCCTCCGCGCACTTGCACGAAGCATGCGGCAACTTGGTCGCCAGCAACACCCGGTCACGCAGCCCCAAGCGCTCAAGCGAGGCGCCCACGCACGCCTCGTTACCGGGATAGAGATACGCGGTGTCCAGATAATTAATCCCCTGCTCCACCGCACGGGAAATGATGGCATCGGCTGTCTTCGCATCCGGACGTCCCGGCGCACCGGGAAACCTCATGCAGCCCAGACCCAGAGCGGATATTCGGTTACCACTTTTGGGGTCAACGCGGTATTGCACGGCCCCTCCCTTCGCCATCAGCGCCCCGACAAGGCGAAACACAATGGTCACGCAGCCGAAACATCGTGGAATCGCAATCGAGAACGTATCGTAACGCAGCAGAAATCGAGCTGTCACGGAACCGCTTTAACATCAGCAAAAAGCCCGATGAAAGGAGGCGAGCGTGACCACGCGCGAGGACGCCTACCCCTACCCCGGCGAGCAATACATCCTCTCGGTCGACCGCTATCAGATCGAGGTCATGGACCATCTAGACGAGCTTCCCGCCACGGGCGCCGTCATCTTCTGCACCTTCCCTAAGGTCCGTGATGGTGTCGGATACCCCGCACGCGTTTTTGCGGTCTGCCCCGCGGCATAAGTTCCCATGCGTTTGTTCTTCTAAATTCCGCCTCCGGTGCACGCTACACGCCCCAGCGGCATACAATCCATCAGGCGCCCCGCACGCGGGCGCCTTTTTGTGAGGAGATGATTCACATGCAGATCAACAAGGTCGCCTTTATCGGCAAGGGCGGCGTCGGCCTGCTCTACGGCAGCATGATTGCCAAGGCCCTCGGCAATGACGCCGTCGAATACGTTATGGATGACGCCCGTTTTGAGCGTCACGCAGGCGATGCACTCACCGTCAACGGAAAGCCTTGCGATCTCACGTCCGTCCGCGCCAGCGAGGCAGCGCCCGCCGATCTGGTCATCCTGACGGTCAAGACCACCGGTCTCGACCAAGCACTCAAGACTATGGAGCGTGTCGTGGGACCCAACACGCTCATCGCCTCGCTGTGCAACGGCATTACGAGCGAGCAAAAGATTGCCGAGCGCTTTGGCTGGGAGCACACCGTCCTGGGTATCTGCCAAGGCATGGACGCCGTGTTCCTCAACGGAGAGCTCACCTTTACCAATGCGGGCGAGATTCGCTTTGGCGCGACAGCGGGCACCAAGCCCGCAACCGTTACCGCCATCGACGAGCTCTATACGCGCTGCGGCATCGCCCATACCGTCGAGAGCGACATTGCGCACCGCATGTGGGCCAAACTCATGCTCAACGACGGCATCAACCAGACCTGCATGGCCTACGGCGGGACCTACGGAAGCGCCACGGAGCCGGGCTCCGAGCAGCGCCGCTGTTTTGTCTCCGCCATGCGCGAGACGCTTGCGGTTGCCAACGCCGAGGGCGTTGAGCTGACCGAGGCAGACCTGACGCAAATGGTGCACCTCATCGAGGGAATCGACCCCGCCGGTATGCCCTCGATGGCGCAGGACCGCATCGCACAACGAAAAACCGAAGTCGAGGAGTTCGCGGGCACCATTTGCCGTCTGGCCGCCAAACACGATATCCAAGTGCCGCAAAACGATTGGCTCTACCAGAGGATTCGCGAAATAGAAAGCAGCTGGTAGTGCTCGGCATACTGCAGCCAACAGATCCAATGGCAAAGCCGCCGCAAGGGGCACTCCCCTCGCGGCGGCTTCCTTTTTCATCTTTGGCCAAAAATCAGCTTCACAACGGTTAGAGCTGCGACTCCGACGCCTGGTCCTCATCGTCGCGACAAAGGACTACACCCGCACTTCCCAGCAGCGCGGCCGCGATCAGCGCGCCGACCACGATAGGAGCAGCCCCGCATGCCCCCTGCATGCCCGCGACGAGCGCGGCCGTGGGACCAAGGCAGCCAAGCATCAACGCGACGGCGGCAACGGCGATATCTCGAGCATTCACAAGACCACTTCCTCCAAGAGAAAGACCTTATTTCTCAAGAACCAGTGTGCCCCGCATCCATACGCCCAGCGTACCGCCACGGTAAGGGCTCTGTTAACTCGAACGCACATAAAGAACGGGCGGCTTTACGTTGCCGAAAAGCTCAGTAAAGACGCCCGCCCATCATGTGCCAATTTTCCTTATGGCAGATTACCAACCGGTATAGTAGTCGGTGGTTCCGGCGGCGCAGCCGGAGTCATAGACCTTGCACTCACCCTTGGATCCGGTAAACGTGGAGCCTTGGACCTTATCGCCCGCAGCAACGACGTAGTAACCATCGGAATCGCGCCAAAAGCCCTCGGAATCCTGTGTCCATTCGCCCGTGCGGTGGTGATACAAAACGTTGCTGCTGTAATAAGTCTCGCGGCGGCCGTTATAGTTATTGACGCCGCTCGAGCGCGTCAGGCCCGATCCGTTCGCGTAGGACGCGGCAGACGCGTAGGACGGAGTGTAACCGGCGTTGTAGTACGAAGCCTGGGCGACCTCGGCAGCCTCCGCCTCGGCGGCAGCCTCGAGCGCTTCGCGCTTGGCATCCTCAAGCGCAGTGCGCAGCTCATCGAGCTCGGTCGACTTGGCGTCGACCTCCCCCATCGTCAACAGGCTACCCGCGCCGTCGATGCAACCCTGCAGCACAGCGCGCTCGTCATCGGTGGCATAGTCACCGTACATGTTCATGATGATCTGAGCGCGCATCTCCAGGGAATCGCGCTTGGCCTCCATCGAGGCGTTCCACTCCTGCATGGAACCACAACCATCGCCGCGATAGTCAACGGGCTGTACCAGCGTCGTCTCGGACGGCGTAGATCCAACCGTATCGGACAGTGTTGCGGCGTGGGCATCAGTTGCACCGGCGCCCGCCAAAAGTGCCACGGTCAGAGCGGGGGAAAGGGCGGCGGCTTTCGGTTTTCGTGAATCGATCCTCATGTAGCTGGAAACCTCCGTAGTGCGTTTTTGCTGCGTTTGAGCTGCGTGTGATTCGATCGCGCTGCATAGTACCCCGAGCAAATCGCGACCTGCGGTTTTACTCAAAAGGCGCACGTCAATTGCGTAAAACTCACATCCTCTCAACAGGAGTTTTCCACAACTCGAATGCATAAAGCGTGTCAAAAACCCTGTTTTTGCACCCGCTCTATGCAAAAAAAGGCGCCTGTGCAACCATTGTTCGCACGGGCGCCTTGAGCAGGCATTTTATGTAGTTATACCTATCGAGTCGCAAGGGGTCCTTGCACAAGTCGCCTTACTCGTCCAGCGCGGCGAAGGCCTGCTTCAGATCCCAAATGATATCCTCGGCGTTCTCGGTACCGATGGAAAGACGGATCGTGGAGGGCGTGATGTTCTGCTCGGCGAGCTCCTCGGCAGAGAGCTGGGAGTGCGTGGTGGTAGCCGGGTGCACGACGAGCGACTTGACGTCGGCCACGTTGGCGAGCAGCGAGAATACCTGCAGTTGATCGATGAACTTCCAAGCTGCCTCCTGGCCACCCTTAATCTCAAAGGTAAAGATCGAGGCACCGCCGTTGGGGAAGTACTTCTGATAGAGCTCGTGATCGGGGTGCTCAGACAGGCTCGGGTGGTTCACCTTGGCGACATGGCTGTCACCAGCCAGGAACTCAACGACCTTCTTGGTGTTCTCGACATGACGGTCAACGCGCAGCGACAGAGTCTCGGTGCCCTGGAGCAGGATCCAGGCGTTGAACGGGCTGATGCAGGCGCCCTCGTCACGCAGCAGGATGGCGCGGACATAGGTTGCGAAGGCGGCGGGACCGGCAGCCTCGGCAAACGAAACACCGTGGTAGGAGGGGTTGGGCTCAGCGATCTGGGCGTACTTTCCGCTCGCCTTCCAATCGAAGTTACCGCCGTCGACGATCACACCGCCCAGCGAAGTGCCGTGACCGCCGATGAACTTGGTTGCGGAGTGGACGACGATGTTGGCACCATGCTCCAGCGGACGGAACAGATACGGGGTGCCGAAGGTGTTGTCGACGACAACCGGCAGACCGTGCTTCTTGGCGATCTCGGAGATAGCGTCGATGTTGGGGATGTCGGAGTTGGGGTTGCCGAGCGTCTCGAGATAGATGACCGTGGTGTTGTCCTTGATGGCCCCCTCGACCTCTTCCAGGTTATGGGCATCGACGAAGGTGGTCTCGACGCCAAACTGGGAGAGCGTATGCTCCAGCAGGTTGTAGGAGCCACCGTAGATGGTCTTTTGAGCCACCACGTGGTCACCGGCCTGGGCAAGAGCCTGCAGGGTATAGGTGATGGCAGCAGCACCGGAGGCGACGGCAAGACCTGCCACACCGCCCTCGAGTGCGGCGATACGGTCCTCGAAGACGCCCTGGGTGGAGTTGGTCAGACGGCCGTAGATGTTACCAGCGTCGGCAAGACCAAAGCGGTCGGCGGCGTGCTGGGAATTGCGGAACACATAGCTCGTGGTCTGGTAGATAGGCACGGCGCGGGAGTCGGATGCGGGATCGGCGCTCTCCTGGCCAACGTGAAGCTGCAGGGTATCGAAACCAAAGGTGTGCTCGGGGTTGTTGATGAACTGGCTCATGATGATCTCCTTGATCGAACAAAAGTTAATAAATTAGAGAGAAGTAAGTCGCTGTCTCCTGATCACGCCGACGGGCGCAAACAGGAGCCCGGCATTCGTCTTGGTAAGCAATTCATATGCGGGCCTCCTTTCGCATCCCGTTCCGTGGTTGGCTTAATTACCTACCGCCTTTGTGTGTTTTGAATAGTACGAGCATTGTTTCGCTCGGTCAATCACTTAAAAGCGCTAACCTGTTATCGGTTTTATAGATAGCAATCGAAAGGATGGCGTCGATGACCCTTCAGCAGCTTCGTTTTCTGATTGCCGTGGCAGAGTCCGGCTCAATCAACGCCGCAGCTCAGCGCCTCTATACCGCTCAGTCCAACATCTCAAACGCCGTCAAAAGCCTGGAACAGGAGCTCCACCTGGAGATCTTTACGCGCTCCAGCCGCGGCGTCACGCTCACCAACGACGGCACCGAGCTTTTGGGCTATGCGCGCCAAGTCGTAGAGCAGGCCGACATGCTCGAGGCGCGCTACGAGGACGGCGGTACCCCGCAAGCCCGCCTCGCCATTTCCGCCCAGCACTACGCCTTTTCGGTCGAGGCCTTTGTCAACGTGGTCGAGCGCTGCCGCGACAGCAAGTTCGAGTTCATCATGCGCGAGACCACCACGTCGCAGATCATCGATGACGTCCGCGCATTTCGCAGCGACATCGGCATCCTCTATCTGGACGACTTTAACGCCCGCGTTCTGCAGAAGGCTTTTGCCGATGCGCGCGCGAGCTTCCATCCCCTATTCGACGCGACGGTCCACGTCTTCGTTAGCGAGCGCCACCCGCTTGCCCGCCGCCCGCAGCTGTCCCTTGCCGACCTTACACCCTATACGCGTTATAGCTTTGAGCAGGGAACCTCAAACTCCTTCTATTACGCCGAGGAACCTTTTAGCTATATCCCTTGCGACCGCAACATACGAATCTCGGACCGCGGAACACTTACTAACTTACTTATCACGTCGAACGGCTACACCCTGTCGACCGGTGTCCTCTCCAATGAAATGCAATGGGGTATGGCATCGATCCCGTTAGCAGACGCCCCAACGATGCACGTAGGCTATATCATGCACGACGAGCGCAAGCCCTCTCTCCTCTTGCAGCAATACCTCGACGAGCTCAACCGCATCATCCATGCCAACTAACTGTCGGAAGACGGGGTAGAAATCGTAGATTGCTAGCCCCCGGCGGGCATGGCGCTACAATAGTCACTCACACGAAACGTACCCAACGAAAGGAAGCCCGTGAAGGTCATCATCTATACCGACGGCTCGGCCCGATCAAATCCGGGACGCGGCGGCTACGGCGCCGTGCTCAAATACACCAACCCCGCCGGCAAGACCTTCACCTCCGAGCTTTCGCGCGGCTACGCCAAGACCACCAACAACCGCATGGAGCTCATGGCGGTCATCGTGGCGCTCGAGGCGCTCAACCGCCCCTGCGAGGTCGAGGTCCATTCCGATTCGCAGTACGTCGTCAACGCCTTTAACAAGCACTGGATCGACGGCTGGAAAAAGCGCGGATGGAAAACCGCCAACAAGCAGCCCGTCAAGAACCGCGACCTGTGGGAGCGCCTACTCACCGCCAAAAGCAAGCACAAGGTTGAGTTCATCTGGGTTAAGGGGCATGCCGGCCACGAGCTCAATGAGCGCTGCGATGCGCTCGCCACCACGGCGGCCGACGGTAGTAACCTCGATATCGACACCGGCTTCAACGAGAGCGACCTGTAATAGCGTTTTCGCGCAGCTTTATATCCCCACGCGCTACACTCATCCTGTAGACCAAACAACGCAAGGGGGACACATGCTGCGCATCGCAACCATCGGCACATCCATGATCACCGACGACTTTATCCAAGTTGTCAATGCCAACGACCAGGCTGCATTCGTGGGAACGCTTTCACGCGACGCCGAGCGCGGCGCTGCCTTTACCGCCGAACACGGCGGCGAACGCAACTTCACCACACTTGACGAGCTTGCGTCCGCCGCCGACGTCGACGCCGTCTATATCGGCAGCCCTAACGCACTTCACTACGAGCAGGCGCTCGCCTGCATCGCCGGCGGTAAGCACGTTATCGTCGAAAAGCCCTTCTGCGCCACCGAAGCACAGGCGCTGGAGGTCTTCCGCGCTGCCGAGGCAGCAGGTGTCGTGGCCCTCGAGGCCATGCGTCCCCTCCACGATCCCGCTTTCCACGCCATTGAGGACGCTCTAGGCGAGATCGCCCCCATCCGCCGCGCCTCATTGCGCTTTGGCAAGTATTCCTCGCGCTACAACGAGATTCTCGCGGGACGCGCCACCAATATCTTCGACTGCAATATGGCATCGGGTTCCCTCATGGACATTGGTGTCTACACCGTCGAGCCCATGGTCGAGATTTTCGGCATGCCCTCCGGTCTCACCAGCATGACCACGCTGCTCGATCCCTCAACGCAAGAGCTCACCCATGGTCCCATCGACGGCTGCGGTTCCATCCTCGCCAGCTATGGCGGAGGCCGCATCTCCGTCGAGCTTGCGCATTCAAAGATCACCAACGATCTGCTGCCCTCACAGATCGAAGGCGAGCGTGGCACCATCCAGATCGACCATCTGTCCACGCCCCGCAACGTCCGCATCGACTATCGCGGCGACGTCGTACGCGGCTCGGCGACCGAGGCACCGCGCGAACAGGGCGAGAACGGCCACGTGCTCGACCTGCCCAAATCGAGCAACACTATGGAATACGAACTCACAGACTTTATCACCGCCATCGGCGGCATCGATAACGTTAAGGAAGAGATTTGGGAGACCCCGGCGGGACGCCACGAGCTTGGCCACTACCGCGATGTCACACTCGTCTCACTGCGCATCATGGATGCCGTGCGCCAGCAGGCCGGCATAACCTTCCCGGCCGACGCAGGCAAGCAGGCATAGCTATGGGCCTCTTCGATACGTTCTTCTCCAGCGTCACCGGCGGCAGTCGAGAGCCTCAAAAACCATCAAACGTCGAGCTCGAGCTGCGCCGCAGGCTTACTGTGCTCGCAAGCGACGAGGCCACTCAAGGCACTCCCCTGCGCTATTTCCTGCGCTGGGCGGGGCAAGTCCAGGGCGTTGGCTTTCGCTTTACCAACACCAACCTCGCGCAGGCACGCGCGCTCACCGGCTGGGTGCGTAACATGGAAGACGGCTCAGTCGAGATGGAGATACAGGGGGCTCCGGCAAATATCCTATCTCATCTCGAGGCGCTTCATGCCTCCTACGAGCGTATGGGAACGCGTTTTCGCCTCGTAGACGCCCAGGCCCGAGCCCCACTTGCCAATGAAGACGGTTTCACGCCTCGTTATTAGTATTGTGTGCTAAATACGGTATCATTTACCTACGACCGTTGATAGAAAAGAGGCGAGGCGCATGGCGGTGCAAAGAAGGAATACCAGGCAGCGAAAGCTGGTTCTTGACGCCGTGCGCCAAAGCTATAACCATCCCACCGCCGACGAAATCTACGACGTCGTGCGCGCGCAGGATGACAAAATCAGCCGCGGCACGGTCTACCGCAACCTCAATCTCTTGGCCGACGCCGGCGAGATTCTCTCCATCAAGACGCCGGGCGGCAGCCGCTTCGATCGCACGATCGAGCCGCATGCGCATATCATCTGCACCTCGTGCAGCCGCGTCATCGACGTACCACTCCCCTTCGATGCCCAGCTCGACGCCAAGGCATCCGAGCAAATCGGCTGGCACGTCACGTCGCACTACACCATCTTCGAGGGTCTCTGCCCCGACTGCCGGTAGATGTTCGGGACATGCCTTAAAATCCACCTTTCTGCACTCTGCAGCAAAAAGAGATTCCTAGGCATGCCACATATATCTACTCGGCGAGCAGACGGCGCAGTTCTTCTTCGACCGTGTGCACGTAACGGACACGGTCATTGACACCGCGCATGCTGGGATTGCAGCTCTCCATTAGATAAGGATGGCCCACCACGTTGAGCATGTCGCGGTCGTTTTCGTTATCGCCAAACGCCACCATTTCGTTAGGTGAGATCCCCAGCGCGCGACCATAATCGGCAAGCGCGGACCCCTTGCCCGAATCAAAGCCGATAAAGTCGGTCCATTCGGTTCCCGACGTCATCACGTCGACACGGTCGCCAAAGAGGCGCTCAAAATGCTCCAGCGCGGCCGGCTGATCCATCTCGGGCGTCTGGAAGGCAATCTTAATGACGTCCTCGTCGATGTCCTCGGGACGGTCGACCACCGCCACATCGCAGTGGACCTCATAGCGCAAATGGTCGACGAACGCATCGTTGCCGCCCATGGTGTAGAGGTGCCCCTCGCACGAAAGGGTCACGTCGGCATGGGGATACGCAACCACGGCATTCGCGATATCCATAGCAAGGCTGCGCTCCATGGAACGCTTGACAACGGCACGTCCCTCGCTCATCACCAGGGCTCCGTTTTCGCATACATAGGCGAGCTCATCGGCCACCGGGGCAAACAGGTGGCGCAAGCTCGCATATTGACGGCCGCTCGCCGGCATAAACACGATACCGCGACGATGCAGCTCATCGATAAGCTCAAAGGCCTCGGAACGCGGCTCGCGCTCCCCCGGATGCAGCAACGTGCCGTCCAAATCGCATGCAATCAGCTTGATTCCCTCAAGACCCATATGCTTTCCCAAAGCCTCCTATCAACAGCAAGACGGACCTTGATTGGTCGCCCCTCAAAGCCCGTCTTGCGCATACGCGCGCTTAGCCGCGCGTCTTTTTTACGATGGTAAAGTCCGGAGCCATGCTAACGACGACCTCCGCCGCACTCGACGCAAAGCGCCGGTCCGTATCGAGTTCACGGGTAACCACCGAGAGGCGAACGCCCTCGATACCCCGGAGCATGCGGCCCAAAACAGGCTGCACCGGCGTATACATGCGCACGGTATGCTCGTCCGAGTCGCCCCGGAAGAGCGGCGCATGCATGTTGCCGATCTCCCAGCACGCATGCGCGAGCGCAATCGGATCCATGCGGTCGACTTCGACCAAATAAACCTCGGCGCTGCGCAGGCGCACGACAACCGCCACGGGCACCACGCCCGAACGGTCAATGGCGAGCACGTCGCCGTCGGCAAGACGACCACCGTCGGTAGCATCCGGCCGAACATCGATCGTGCGCCCCAGCTCCGTCACGCCCGCAAACGCGCATACATCAGCCTGGTCCCAATCGAGCAGTAGCTCATCGACCTCAAAGACACCGCCCAGCTCCCGGCGAAGCAAAAGCTCATAGGACGGGTCGTTGAGATTTCCGAGGCACGTTGTCGAAACCAGATTTGCAGGCATAGCCTAATCCTCGACCTCGACGAGCTCGATATCGAAGTTGAGATCCTTGCCGGCAAGCTCGTGGTTGGCATCGAGCGTCACAGCCTCGGGCGTCACGTCAATGACGACGGCGGGGACAGGCATGCCACTCGGCGTGGACAGGAAGAGCTTCATGCCCTTCTCGATCTGCTCGATGTTGGGAACCTGCTCGGCCGGGAAGGTAATAACCATCTCAGGATTGTGCTCGCCGTAGGCATCGGCAGCCGGGATGTGCACGGTCTTCTTCTCGCCCACCTGCATGTCGACAACAGCGGCGTCGAAGCCCTTGATCATCTGACCGGCGCCGCAGGTGAACTCCAGCGGCTCGCCGCGATCGTAGGAGCTATCGAACTGCGTGCCGTCGTCGAGCGTGCCGCGATAATGGGTCTTGACCTTCTTGCCCTGGTTGGACATGGTAACCTCCGTGATAAGGGCGGCGCACAACGCAGGCCGCCGTGAACATATGGCGCTAACTATACCCTAGTCATACAATTCAATGACAGTTTGCAAAGAAACGCTGCAACCGGAGGAACCATGGCATATCCCGTATTTGACCTACACTGCGACACCGCCGACCGAATCGGCTGGGCCACGCTCGATCTCGACCTGCGCTTTACCGCCGGCACCGACGGTTATTTCCCCGGCGACGAAACGCATCCGCAAGATTTCGACCTCATCGAGGGCAACGCCTGCGCCATCTCGCTCGCAAAGATCGGCAACACGCCGTGGGCACAGTGCTTCGCCACGTTTGTCCCCGACGAGATTCCCACCGCCCACGCCGCGCGCTTCCAGGCGCAAATCATGGCGCATATGAGCGGCCAGGCAATGCTCAACCACGACCGCATGGTCAACGTACGCAGCGCCGCAGACATTCGCCCCGCGCTCAAGGACGGTAAGGTCGCTTGCATCCACACCATCGAAAACGCCACGTTCTTTGCCGAGGACCCCGCACTGATCGAGGTGCTCAAGAGCTTGGGCGTGCTTATGTCGTCACTCAGCTGGAACGCGCAGGGACCGCTCGCGAGCGGACACGATACCCACGCCGGCCTCACCGCCGCCGGCATCGAGGCACTTACGCAGATGGAGCACGCCGGTATGGTACTCGACGTCTCCCACCTCAACGATGAGTGCTTTGACGAGGTTGTCGCCCACGCCACGCGCCCCTTCGTCGCCAGCCACTCCAACGCCCGCGCCGTGGCCGCCCACAAGCGCAACCTCACCGACGACCAGTTCCGCACCATTCGCGACATGGGCGGCATCGTCGGCCTCAACTACTGCAGCGAGTTCCTATCCAACGACGCAACCGACAAGACCGCCGCAGACGTCACCTTCGACCAGCTGGCGGCACATATCGAGCACTGGCTCGACCTGGGCGGCGAGGACGTCATCGCGCTCGGCGGCGACTGGGACGGTGCCACGGTGCCCGCTTTCCTCTCCGATGCCAGCATGATGCCCGAGTTTCAGAACATGCTTTCCAAGCATTTTGGCAAGACCGTGATGCAGAAGCTCTGCAGCGACAACGCGCTTGCCTTCTTTGAGCGTTATTAATTTCACATCCCTTGAGCGGGCCGGCATGCCGAACGGTCGACATGCCGGCCCGTCCCCAATCTGAAGGACCGCTTTTGACGCAGCAATTTACGATTTCCATATCCCGACCGGATGGGACGCCCATCTCCGTCGTCGTTACCAAAAAGCGCGTCAAAAACTTCAACCTACGCGTCACATCAAGCGGTGAGGTCCACGCCAGCGCACCGCTCGGCGCCAGCCGCGAGCGCATCGAGGCATTTGTGAAGCGCAACAGCACCTGGATTGTCAGCCGACTTGCCAAGCGCGAGCAACATCAGGCGACGGCGCGAGAGCCGCTCAGCACCTCGTCCGTCATTGCACTTTGGGGCAAGCCCATCACGGTACAGGATGCACTCGATCACAACTTTGCATCACCCGCGCCGCGGCCCAAGCAGGCCACCTTCGCAAGCTTTATGGGTACCGACGAATCGGACGAAGGCCCACAGGCCAAGCGGCGCGCAATCCTCGACGGCCTAACGTCCGACGAGCTCCAAGCCCACATCAGCCAGCTTTATACGACCGAGGTCACCGCAGCGCTACGCGACATCGTGCACGCATACGAAATCACAATGAGTGTCGCCGTTTCCCGCGTCTCCGTGCGCAGCATGAAAACGCGCTGGGGATCATGCACGCCCAAGACCGGAGCCATTCGCATCGCACGCGAACTTGCCGCTTATCCCATCGAGTGTCTCGACATGGTTGTCGCCCACGAGCTCGTCCACTTGCTCGAGCCAAGCCACAATCAGCGGTTTCACGCCCTGCTCGACAGGTACTGCCCCAACAATAGAGCGCTGTCGCAGCGGCTCAAGCAGCCACCCATAGAGACGTATTAGAACCGGTTAGCGCACGCGCTCGATCTCGACGCCGCAGCTTGCCAGGGGAAGACCGACGGGCGCCCAAGGCTTATCGAGCTTAACACGCACGCCAAGCAGCAAGGGGTAACGACGCAGCAGCATCTGGGCCACACCCTCGGCTGCCGCCTCGATGAGTTTAAACGTATGCTCGCGCAGATAGCCATCGACATCGTGGCACACCGAGCCGTAGTCAATCGAAGCGTCCAGGTTATCGTGCTCCCCCGCTGCACGCAGGTCGGCATAGAGCACCAAGGACACGATGAACTTCTGGCCCAGCGCGTTCTCTTCGGGATACACGCCGTGGTTGGCAAAGACCTCGAGACCGTCGATAGTAATACGGTCGGCATGGCGCAGATCGTCATAGCTCACGTGGGGAACCGCCGTTGCGGTGGATATTTCGCCCCTTCCACGGCGGGCGAGCTCGGCGCCTTCAGTCTTGGTTGCATTCTCGGGCAGTTTCTTGTTGCTCATCGCGATCGTCTCCTTCGTTTAGAACCCCGACCGCGTAAACTAACTACACGCGAATCGACAGGTTCTTTTTATCATCGCTCCAGTTGCAAGCATTGCGCGCGGGGCATGCAAAGCAGGCGCGCGACGCTTTGTCGGCTGCATAGAGCAAACGCTCAAGCGGTTGGCTGTTCACACGCAGCTTTCGATGGCCCAGAATGGCCGTCTTAATGGCTGCGGCATCGGCCGGCTCAAACGCCACATCATCGGGCATGCCGCCGAGAATCGCATCAGCGACGCGTTCGCTTGCAACATCATGGGATATACCCGATTCATACTGTTCATCTTTGCCGATATCGTGAAGAAGTGCCGTGGCGTAGATGACCTCACGGTCAAATTCGAACTGTTCCTCGAGATTCTTGATCCACATAATGCGAGCGACATCGAGAAGATGGTCAATACCGTGGCGGCAGAAGATGCGCCCCGATTCCAACTGTGCAATGTTGCCCAGGTGCCGCCGGAACAGCCCGTTGGCACAAATGTAATCAATGCGAGGCATGGCACCAAAGGGAGTCAGACCCGAAGCCATAAAGCCGCGACGCGACGTCCCCTCATCGGTCTTCGATGTAAAGTCGTTGACGACCCTCATGCTAACGGCCCAGCATCCTAAAGAACCGCTCCTCGAGCGCGGGATCGGTCTCAAAGACGCCGCGGCGAGCGAGCGTCACGGTCTTGGTGCCAGGCTTTTGCACGCCGCGCATGGTCATGCACATATGCTCAGCTTCCATGAGCACAATCGCTCCCTGGGGAGCGAGATACTCCATGAGGGCATCGGCAACTTGTGCGCACAACTGCTCCTGCAGCTGCAGACGACGGGCGTAGACCTCTACCGTGCGGGCAAGCTTAGAAAGCCCTGCGACACGGCCGTTGGGGATATAGCCAATGGCAGCCTTGCCGTAAAACGGCAGCAGATGATGCTCGCACAGCGAGTAAAACGTGATGTCGCGCTCGATAACCAAATCGTTCGAAGCGACGGCAAAGGTTTTGGACAGGTGCTCCTCGGCACTCTGGTCCATACCGCCGGCGATCTCGCCATACATACGGGCAACGCGCGCCGGGGTCTCCAGCAGGCCCTCACGAGTTGGGTCCTCGCCTATGCCCTCAAGCAACAGCTTAATGGCGGCCTCGACTTTTTCCTGATCGACCATCTGGGCCTCACTTTTCCGATTTTGCGTTCGCGCTATGGTACCACGCCCTCCGGCATCGGCCACAAGCTACATAGTATGGGTCGAATAGACCGGATCGTCCCGCCAAAGCTCCACGGCGTCGCAAAGCGCAACGTTCTCACGCTCGGCACGGGCACGCGTGGCGTTCATGTCAATCACGCGTTGATTGCTCGAGCCCCTAAAGCGCAACGAGATATCGTACAGATCCTGAACGAACGGGCCGTCCACCAACATGTCGAGGCAGGCCAGGATACGGTCCGTCACCTCGGTATGATGACGGCCACCCGGCATAAGCTCCTCGAGCACGTCGCCGGTAAAGCACCAAATGGTCTTGCCCGACCCCGCGGGATAGGCCGCACGCACGCGTTCGATAAAGTCAACAAGCCCCACCTGATTCTCGGGCTCCATAGGCTCGCCGCCCAGAATCGTCAGGCCATCAATAAAGGGATGGTCGAGACTCTCGATAATCTTGTCCTCGACGGCACGGTCGAACGGCTCACCCGCAGCAAAGTCCCACGCGACAGAGTTAAAGCAGTTCTTGCACCCACGACGGCACCCGCTCACAAACAGAGAAGTACGAACGCCTTCCCCATCAGCAATGTCGAAATACTTAATGTTCGCGTAGTTCATAGGTAACTCTCCCGGGAGGCCGGGACATATCATCCCGTCCTCAAACATTCTCGGCCTTCGGCCTGCGAAACTGCGGGCGGGACGATATGTCCCGGCCTCATGCAAAGGGTAACTCAATGAACGAAGCGAACATCGAGTATAGGGTTCGAGATCTAATAAAAACTGGGTTGCGGCTCAACCGCCATCGCAAGTAAATCGCAGCTGCAGCTCGAATTATCTCCGCTAAGAACTTCGAGGAGTGAGCAGACCGCATGCCGCATCTCAGCTACGTCAACTTGGCCGCCCCGTAGCGAGGCCCCGGACCTTT
>USCN01000001.1 GCA_900553165.1 uncultured Collinsella sp. | reverse complement strand
CGATCATGATCTTGAGGCCGGTGTCGATGGCGTGACGCAGCACGAAGCGCTCCGGCGCACCCCTTGGGCTTGCTGCGCGTACAAAACAGTTTTGTCGTGAGCGCCCCGCGCTGGATTCAGCCGAGTGAGCAGGGTGTTGAGATTGGTGCGCTGGCCACTGGTGAGGGCGATATTACCGACGTCGGCGACGATGTCTCGGCCCGCCATGCCCATATCTGGTGCGATGCTCAAAATATCTGGCACGTCGAGGACTTGTCGTCCACCAACGGAACCGTGGTGGTAAACGGGGCCACGAGCGTGTGTATTCAAGTAGAGCCCGGTCGCTCCGCCCAGCTCAACCCCGGCGACGAGCTCAAGCTCGGCGAATCCACTACCTACGCCATCCTCTTCGGTGCCCTCTAGCCGGCAGATAGGGACGTTTCTTTTCTGCCGGCACTTGGGGACACTCCTTGGCGCGTCAGAGCCGATTGCCCGGGAACACAGGGACCATTTGGCCCTTGGCGGTCAGTCGAGGTAAACCTTTACCGCCCGCCTATATTTGCCGCTATTACACTTGACGGCGGGGTACAATAAACCCGCATGCGGATTTTCGTTGCGGGCGCCTCCCATCGCCGGGGCGTGCCCGGGAGCATCCGGCATGCGGCCTTTGCGGCGCTCGGTCATGTGCAAGACGGGTAGCTGGGCCTGTGGAGCGCGTGCAGCCCTCCTCGCCTCGGCATGCCTTCTCTCCACGCCATGTACCTGCTGCCAAGTCCGCCTGCCAGATGATTGGAAGCAACAGCGAAAATCCCATCACGCCAACATCCCGGCGATCGCCGGGGCCTGTATACCTATATGAGAGGAGAGGGGTATATGGCGCGTAAGTTTAAGTCTATGGACGGCAACGAGGCGGCCGCATATGTTTCGTATGCGTACACCGAGGTAGCGGGAATTTATCCCATTACGCCGTCCAGCCCGATGGCCGACCATGTCGACCAGTGGGCGGCCCAGGGTCGCAAGAACATCTTCGGCACCCCGGTCAAGGTCGTCGAGATGGAGTCCGAGGCAGGTGCGGCCGGTACCGTTCACGGTTCGCTGGGCGCCGGTGCTCTGACCACCACCTACACGGCTTCTCAGGGTCTGCTCCTGATGATCCCGAACATGTACAAGATCGCGGGCGAGCAACTCCCGGGCGTCTTCCACGTCTCCGCGCGTTGCGTCGCTTCCCACGCCCTGAACATTTTTGGCGATCACTCCGACGTCATGGCCTGCCGCCAGACCGGCTTTGCCATGCTGTGCGAGGGCAACGTGCAGGAGGTCATGGACCTGTCTGCCGTAGCACATCTGGCTACCATTAAGTCCCGTGTTCCGTTCATCAACTTCTTCGACGGCTTCCGTACCTCCCACGAGATCCAGAAGGTCGCCATGTGGGACTACAAGGATCTGGCCGAGATGTGCGACATGGACGCCGTCCAGGCTTTCCGCGACCACGCGCTCAACCCTGAGCACCCGCACACCCGCGGCAGCCACGAGAACGGCGATATCTTCTTCCAGAACCGTGAGGCCTGCAACAAGGTCTACGACGAGCTTCCCGCCGTCGTCGAGGGCTACATGAAGAAGATCAACGAGAAGCTCGGCACCGATTACGGCCTGTTCAACTACTACGGCGCTCCCGATGCCGACCGCGTCGTCGTGTGCATGGGCTCCTTCTGCGACGTGCTCGAGGAAGTCATCGACTACCTCAACGCTCACGGCGAGAAGGTCGGCCTGGTCAAGGTTCGCCTGTTCCGTCCGTTCTCCATCAAGCACTTTGTCGACGTTCTTCCCGAGACCGTCAAGAAGATTGCCGTCATGGACCGCACCAAGGAGCCGGGTTCCATCGGCGAGCCGCTCTACCAGGACGTCGTTTCCGCTCTCTACGAGGCCGGCAAGACGGGCATCAAGGTTGTCGGCGGCCGTTACGGCCTGGGCAGCAAGGACACGCCTCCCGCGTCCGCGTTTGCCGTCTTCGAGGAGCTCAAGAAGGACGAGCCCAAGCGCGAGTTCACCATCGGCATTGTCGATGACGTGACCAACCTGAGCCTGCCCGAGGCCGAGGATGCGCCCAACACCGCAGCCCCCGGCACCATCGAGTGCAAGTTCTGGGGTCTGGGTGGCGACGGTACCGTCGGCGCCAACAAGAACTCGATCAAGATCATCGGCGACCACACCGACAAGTACGTTCAGGCCTACTTCCAGTACGACTCCAAGAAGACCGGCGGCGTCACCGTTTCGCACCTGCGCTTTGGTGATTCTCCGATCCGTTCGCCGTACTACGTGACCAAGGCCGACTTTGTCGCTTGCCACAACCCCAGCTACATCGTTAAGGGCTTCAAGATGGTCCGCGACGTCAAGCCGGGCGGCACCTTCCTGGTCAACTGCCAGTGGAGCGACGAGGAGTTCGCCGAGCACATGCCCGCCGTGGCCAAGCGCTACATCGCGAACAACAACGTCAACGTCTACCTGATCGACGCTATCGACCTGGCCGCCAAGGTCGGCATGGGCAAGCGCACCAACACGGTGCTCCAGTCCGCCTTCTTCGCGCTGGCCAAGGTTCTGCCCGCCGAGGACGCCCTGCAGTACATGAAGGACGCGGCTACCAAGTCCTACATGAAGAAGGGCCAGGCCATCGTCGACGCCAACCATAAGGCCATCGATGCCGGCGCTACCGCCTTCCGTAAGTTCGAGGTTCCGGCCGACTGGGCTACCGCTGAGGATGCCGCTCCCGTCGAGCTCTCCGAGGAGACCAAGTCCGCTATCGCCCAGCAGGTCAAGAATCTGCTCGAGCCCATCGATCGCATGGATGGCGACAGCCTGCCCGTTTCCGCCTTTGTCGATTGCGCCGACGGCCAGTTTGAGCTGGGCGCCTCCGCATACGAGAAGCGCGGCGTCGCTGTGGTCGTTCCTCACTGGGACGAGACCAAGTGCATCCAGTGCAACCAGTGTGCCTATGTGTGCCCGCATGCCACCATCCGTCCGTTCGCGATGACCGAGGACGAGGCTGCAGCCGCGCCCGAGGCTACCCGCACGCTCGACGCTATGGGCCCCAAGGCCAAGGGCATGAAGTTCACCATGGCCGTGTCCCCGCTCGACTGCATGGGCTGCACCAACTGCGTCAAGGTCTGCCCCAAGGGCGCCCTCGAGATGGTTCCCACCGAGCAGGAGATGGACCAGCAGCCCGTTTGGGACTACATGGTCGAGAACGTCTCCGAGAAGAAGGAGCTCATCGCGGCCAACGTCAAGGGCAGCCAGTTTAAGCAGCCTTACCTGGAGTTCTCTGGCTCCTGCGCCGGCTGCGCCGAGACCGCCTATGCACGTCTGGTGACCCAGGTCGCCGGCGACCGCATGTTCATTTCCAACGCCACCGGCTGCTCCTCCATTTGGGGCAACCCCGCTGCCACCGCTCCTTACTGCAAGGACAAGGACGGTCACGGCCCGGCGTGGAACAACTCACTGTTCGAGGATAATGCCGAGCATGGTCTGGGCATGGCCGTTGGCTATGAGGCCGTTCAGCACAAGCTGATCGCCGCTACCCAGGACATCATTGCTGCCGATGGTCCGTCCGATGAGCTCAAGGCCGCCGGCCAGGCTTGGCTCGACTCCGTCAACGATGCCGAGGCTTCCAAGACCGCTGCCGCTGCCTACGTTGCCGAGCTTGAGAAGTGCGGCTGCGACGCCTCCAAGGCGATCCTCGCCGACAAGGCTTACCTCACCAAGAAGTCCTTCTGGATCTTCGGCGGCGACGGCTGGGCCTACGACATCGGCTTCGGTGGCCTGGACCACGTCCTGGCTTCCGGCCACAACGTCAACGTCTTCGTCTTCGACACCGAGGTCTACTCCAACACCGGCGGTCAGGCCTCCAAGGCCTCGAACCTGGGCCAGGTCGCTCAGTTCGCCGCTGCCGGTAAGGTGACCAAGAAGAAGTCTCTGGCCGAGATTGCCATGAGCTACGGCTACGTCTACGTGGCACAGGTTGCCATGGGCGCCAACCCGGCTCAGACCCTCAAGGCCATTCACGAGGCCGAGGCCTACGACGGCCCGTCCCTCATCATCGGCTACAGCCCCTGCGAGATGCACTCCATCAAGAAGGGCGGCATGCAGAACTGCCAGGCCGAGATGAAGAAGGCTGTCGAGTGCGGTTACTGGAACCTCTTCCGCTTCAACCCCGAGGCTGCTGCCGGCAAGAAGTTCTCGCTCGATTCCAAGGAGCCCGCGGGCGGTTATCAGGAGTTCCTGATGAACGAGGCCCGTTACGCTTCGCTGACGCGTTCCTTCCCCGAGCGCGCCGAGGAGCTCTTCAAGGAGAATGAGCAGGCCGCTATGGACCGCTACGCTCACCTGCTGAAGCTCAAGACGGTGTACAACGAGGCCTAGGTCTCCTACCGCAGGATCTGAGGGCTGACCTTCGCGGACGTCCTCGGACATGAAAGAACCCCCGCTGCGCACTACGTGCGGCGGGGGTTCTTTCGTCCTGCGGAGTGTCCGCGAAGGTCAGCCCTCAGATCCTGCTACGACTACGTCTTCGGATTGTGTGGGCGGATGAAGGACGTGGTTGTGGGGGCTTTTGTCCCCTTCGCTGTTTCGCGGCTTTGCCACGAAACCTCGCGCCACTTTGGAGATAGATGGGGGACTTGGCTGTTGCCGCCTTTTCGGAGCTCTTCTTTATTCCTTATGCTGGATGAAAAGCCCCTTGTTTTTGCAGGGGTGCATACTCAACTTATAAGTGCATAGAATCTCGTATAGTGCGAGTAAGATATTGCGCTGTCCGTTTTGTGTTTAGCAGAGATGTAGTTTGCATAATCCGACATAATCCTCGCTGCATTTAAATAAAGTTGCACGTAAATGGCGTAGATATGTCTGAGCTGGGGTTCTGTACGCTGAGCGGATAAAAACGACCGTTCACCGTTCCGCTATTTTCAAAATGAATAAAATGAGCGATAAAGAGAATATAAACCTTAATAAACTCGCGTATCGCACGGACGCGGGTTATTAATGGGTTGTAGGCCTTTTACAGAAAGGATTCCAGCAATGTCTAAGCCTCTTGGCAAGCCCGATCGTATTGTCGTCGCCCTTGGCGGCAACGCCCTCGGCAACAACCCCGTCGAGCAGATCGAGGCCGTGAGCAACACCGCCCACGCCCTCCTCGGCCTCATCGAGCAGGGCAACGAGATCATCATCACCCACGGCAACGGCCCGCAGGTCGGCATGATCCAGAACGCCTTCGCCGCCGCCCACGACGCCATCGGCACCCCCGAGATGCCGCTGCCCGAGTGCGGCGCCATGTCCCAGGGCTACATTGGCTATCACCTGCAGCAGGGCATCGGCCGCGAGATGCACAAGCGCTATAAGCGTTGGCACGCCGCCACCGTCGTCACCCAGATCGAGTGCGACCCCGACGATCCCGCGTTCAAGAACCCGACCAAGCCGATCGGCCCCTTCTACACCGAGGAGCAGGCCAAGGAGTTCATGGCCGAGGATCCCTCCAAGGTCTTCGTCGAGGACTCCGGCCGCGGCTGGCGTCGCGTCGTCGCTTCCCCCGATCCCAAGAAGATCGTCGAGGCCGACTCCATCCTCAACCTGCTCGACAATGAGTTCATCGTCATCGCCTGCGGTGGCGGCGGCATCCCCGTCGTCCGCGACTACGAGAACAAGGGCTGCTACAAGGGCGTCCTCGCCGTCATCGACAAGGACCTGGGCGGCGAGCTGCTGGCCGAGGACTGCGACGCCGACGTCCTGTTCCTGCTGACCGCCGTCGAGCACGTCGCCATCAACTTCGGCAAGCCCAACCAGGAGGAGCTCGAGGACCTCACCGCCGACGAGGCCGAGCGCCTGGCCGACGAGGGCCAGTTCGGCAAGGGTTCCATGGAGCCCAAGGTCCGCGCTGCTATCAAGTTCGCCCGTTCCCGCAAGGGCCGCACCTGCATCATCGGCGCTCTGGACAAGGCCGCCGAGACCATGGCCGGCCTCTCCGGTACCCGCATCCACGAGTAGTCTCTACTCTGTTGTATCTCTCGTGGGCGCCGGGCAAAGCGCCCACAAACTAGCCTCTCTTCATGAGCCCCGCGGTCCGCTCCGACTGCGGGGCTTTTGCTATTCACCTAGTCATTGGGGGCGTTCTTAAACGACTAGTCAAAAGGGGCACTCTTGCCGCGAGCAGGTACGGCACCTGGGGATTTACGACTAAGGGGCTAGTACGTCAGATCGTGAGTTGCCTGAAACCAAACGACGACACCTAAGACACGAAGGCGATGCCTGTCCAGAGTGATGTTGGGTTCTTCTGTCAAATAGGAATACGTTGACAGCGCAATCGTATTCCCTCGGATTTCATATCGCCGAATAACTATGGCCGATGCGTCTACCATCGCAACGACGGTGCATCCGTTCCACGGTTTAGCGACAGGATCGACCAGCAGAACGCAGCTTTGCGGATAGCAGCGTGACATGCTGCTGTTGTTCATCTGAACTAGAAAGCCTCCCGGGTGCCTTTCGAGAACGGGTCCTGGAACGAAGGTGTGCCCACTTTTCTTAAGGCTAAAGCCACCGTTGCAGCGTACGATTTTATAGATCCCGCATTCTTCGTTTTGGGCCACGGTCGGGCTTTTCTCAGGCCGCGAGCTTAAGCCGGCAGCGGCAAGGCCGCTATTACTTGCGGCGAGCTCATCAAACGTTACATCAAATAGCTCGGTCAGCTTATCGAGAGTTGACACCTTGACGGCGGTGTGTCCACGTTCCCAACGACATACCGTTTCTTTGGTAACGCCGAGCATGTCGGCAAATTGCTGCTGCGTCAAGCCTTCGCGAGTTCTAAGGCATTTAATGTTATCCCCTTGGGCCATGTTATTCATCACGCCTAAGTGGCAAGCACAAACAGTTGGGCCCGCCAAAGCCGTTCGTCAGCTCGTGTATGGAAATGGGGACAAGATCGATTCCAGCCTGTTCAAGAGCAGCGTTCGTCGCTTGATTCTCTTCATAGACACAGACTTTGCCCGGTCGGAGGCACAGCACGCTGGCTGCGTTATTCGTGCACTCTTTTTCTGCCAAATTGGGATTAGATCCACCGCAGGGAATAAAACGAAGCTCGGATATGCCGAGCGCGGCGGCCAGTGCCTCCTTGACTCCTTTTTCGACGGCGTGAATCTGGCAGAGATTCTCCGCTCGATTTCGCGTAATCTGATAAGAGCGAGATTCCGCGAGTAGCTGGGGGTCGACTACAAAAGTATCGTAGTCGACCCGGCTTAGGTACGTATCAAGATGGATACACAGGCTCCGCTCGGGTACCTCAATTGCCCATACGGCGTCGATGCTCGAGTCGGGATTCCACAGGAGGGTACGAGCGAGCATATCGATGGCTGCAGATTCGGTTCTCCGAGAGATGCCGACTGCGACATTATGAGCATCAAGATTGATGATATCGCCCCCTTCAATATGGAAGGTGGAATCGTGACGATAAAACGAGGGTGTGTCCTTGAAATTGGGATGGTATTTAAAAATCGTTTGGTAGAGCGCTACTTCGCGATTGCGCTCGGGCCAATACATGTGGTTGAAGGAGATGCCGGAGCCGATGGTGCTTACCGGGTCGCGCACGAACCACATGGTGTTTAATGGGCTAACGAGCAGCTCGTCAGGAGCATAGGCCTCGCCGGTTAATTCGGCGAGTCTGTCCCCGCCGTCGAAGCAGTATGTAACTTGCCCGTGGCGGATGCCGCCAATCGATGCCGAGACGAGCTCCTGCGCCGATTGGGTGTGTTCAAGATGCTCACGGACTGCTTGCTGCAGCTCGGTGCCAATCGCGCCGCATTCATCGACAAAGGAATCGACAAAAGATGCTCGAGCTTCGGGGCATGAGTCAAGCGCTTCTATAAGAAGTTGGTCGAGATAGAGAACCTCTACGCCTTCATGCTCGAGCACTGAGGTATAGGCATCACACTCAGCTAGGGCTCTATCCAAGTCAAATAGGCTGCTCGATGGTCTTAGGCTAAAAACTTGGCCAAAATGGCCTTCGGGATAGTTTTGGGTTTCGATACCGGGTCGATATAAAAGGGCCTGTTTAAGCTTACCGATTTCGCTGGTGACATGAATTGGCATTAGAACGCTCGCTTTAATTCGGATGATGACTGATGTCAATTATCGTTCTGCTGGGAGAAGTTTACGTGAGTATGTTGTGGGTATCGGTGGACGGCGTAAGCTCTTGATTGAAAGTCACTAATTGATAAAAAATATCAATTTAGTTCGATAATTGAGCTTATATATCAACTAAAGCCCGTCTGCCCTTTAATACTATCCATTCGCATAAATATCTAATGTCAACTGGCGTGAAAACCGAATAATAAGGTTGCCGGCGAAAAGCTCGTATCGAAAACCTGCAAACTAAAGGAGGCATAATGGCCGAAGTGCAAAAGAAACGTGGGCTACGAATTCCGCACGTCTACACCA
This sequence comes from uncultured Collinsella sp., assembly GCA_900553165.1. GTDB lineage: Bacteria > Actinomycetota > Coriobacteriia > Coriobacteriales > Coriobacteriaceae > Collinsella. The sequence goes on along the minus strand of USCN01000001.1, from coordinate 18,167 downwards.
TTATCTTCATTCTCATGGTGTTGACCGCAGCTCTTACGTGGATCGTTCCCTCCGGCTCGTTTGAGAGGCAGGAGCTCAACGGACGCGAGGTCACTGTTGCTGGAACATATGAGTCCGTTGAAAAGGTTTATGCGGACGAAGACGGCGCTGAGGTTGACCTGAAGCAAGGCCTGTTCGATGTGCTCGAGGCTCCTGCGGTGGGAATTCAGCAGGCAGTTGAGGTCGTTGCCTTTATTCTGATTGTCGGCGGATCCTTTCAGGTCATTACTGCCACTGGAGCTATCACCAGCGGCGTGGCGCGCATCGTTAAGAAGTTCAAGAGTAAAGACATCCTGATCATTCCGATTTTGATGGCGGTTTTTGCGCTGGGCGGTAGCACGTTCGGCATGGCGGAGGAGACCCTTCCATTTTTTGCCATTTTGCTGCCGATTGTTATGGCTATGGGATATGACTCCATTACGGCCTTTATGATCGTGTTCGTTGGCGCCCGTATTGGCTATATCGCATCGACGGTCAACCCCTTCAATGTTTTGATTGCTCAGGGAATTCTGAATATCCAGGGTAATCCCCAGCTCTGGCTTCGCGTTGTTGCCCTTGTTGTGCTGACCGCCATCGCTATTGCCTGGGTCGTGTTGTACGCTCGAAGGGTGAAGAAGAACCCCGAGTCCTCGATTGCTTACGCTGATGATATCGAGAAGCGCAAAGAGCATGCATCAAATGACGAGCTGCTCGAAGCCGATTTCACCGGGCGCCAGAAGGCCGTAATCATCGTATTCGTGCTTGGAATCGTCGCCATTGTCTGGGGTCTTGTCACCCAGGGCTGGTATATGAACGAGATCTCTGCAGTCTTTATGGCTATGGCGCTCCTGTCTGGCATCGTATCGGGCATGAGCGAGAAGGAGATTGCTACAGAGTTTGTTAAGGGTTTGGGCGACTTTGTTTTCTCTGCGGTCGTGGTCGGTCTTGCTCGAGGCATTTTGGTTATCGCCAACGATGGCTTGATTATCGATACAGTCCTAAACGCTCTTGCGACTGGTCTTGCCGGAATCCCCCCTGTTCTCTTTACCAGCATTTTGTATGTCGTTGACAACTTGCTCTCGATTCTGGTTCCCAGTTCTTCGGGCATCGCGGCGCTCACCATCCCCATCTTTGGGCCTCTGGTTGAGCTCATGGGGCTAAATCCAGAAGCTGCGGTTACTGGCCTTTCGATGGGATCTGCAGCGATGTCGCTGATTTCCCCTACCAGCGCAATGCTTGTCGCCGGTCTTGGTGTTTGCAAGATCTCTCTTGGCCAGTGGTGGCGAGTTTCCTGGAAGTTCTTCCTTGTGGTCAGTGTGGTCTGTCTCGTATTTACCGCGGTATCCGGTCTGCTTCCGATTGTCTAGCAAACGAAACGACAACTTTGTAAGCCATTGCAATAACTATTGAGCTCTAATCCAGAAAGGAACGATGATGAGCAAAGGTCTGAACGTTCATAGCGAAATTGGTGCCCTCAAGAAGGTATGCGTGCACCGACCGGGCTTGGACCTGGTAAACATGAAGGCGGAGGATTTTGAGCGCGCCTGGATTCATGACGCGTTTTATCTCGAGTATGCCCAGCGAGAGCATGACGAGTTTACCAATCTTCTTCGCGGTGCTGGCGCCGAGGTCGTTTATATGGAGGACTTGCTTGCCGAGACTTTCGATCAGGTTGAGGGTTCTCGTGCCGAGTTTATGAGCAAGTTCGTTCCCGAGGCCAAGATCGAGAACCTGGCGCTTCGTCAGGCAGTCGTGGAGAAGCTCGACTCCATCAAGGACAACAAAGAGTTTGTTCTTACCGCTATGGGCGGCCTCTATGTACGCGATCTCGAGATTCCGCATGTGGGCGGTTCCCTTGCGGCCATGGATAGCGACGAGCTGAAGCCCGACGAAATGGTCTTGTTCCCGATGCCCGCCTCCTACTTCTCGCGTGATCCGATCGCTGTGGTCGGCAAGGGTGCGATGATGAACCGCATGTACTGGCATCAGCGCAACCGTGAGGTCGTATTCTATGAGACCATCATGCGCCACCATCCTGATTATGCTGGGGCTCCGCTTTGGTACGACCACAATAGCGATTGGCATATCGAAGGCGGCGATGTTCTGAACATTAACGCCACCACGCTTGCGATCGGTATTTCCGAGCGTACCCAGACCGCAGCCATCGACCAGCTTGCCAAGAATCTGTTCTGGGGCACGGGAGAGTCCGAGATCGAGCAGGTATTTGCTATCAAGATCCCCCACGGCTATGCCTATATGCATCTTGATACGGTTTGTACTCAGGTTGATTACGATAAGTTTACCGTCTACCCCGGTATCTACGAGACGCTTCGTGCCTATCGACTCACCAAGGGCGATTCGGATGGCGAGGTCTGTATCGAGGAGATCGAGGGAACGATTCAGCAGATTCTTGAAATGGCAACCGGTATCGACCATATCACGATGATCGAATGCGGCGCCGGCGATCCAATCGAGGCATCCCGTGAGCAGTGGAACGATGGTTCCAACACGCTTGCTGTCGCGCCGGGTAAGGTGTGCGTCTATGAGCGCAACGTTGTTACCAATGATGCGCTTTATAAGGCGGGCGTTGAGCTGCTGGTTGCTCCTTCCGAAGAGCTGTCTCGTGGTCGTGGTGGCCCGCGCTGCATGACCATGCCGTTCTGGCGCGAAGAGATTTAATTCCGTTCTGGCCCGAGATGCGCGGATGCGCGTTCTTCGCGCGCCGCACACTCATCAATTAGGTAAAAATGAAAGGAACCTATCATGGCACTGAATCTTTCTGGTCGTAGTTTTCTGACCCTGCTCGATTTCACTACCGAGGAGATCGAGTATATGCTCGAGCTTTCGAGGGACTTTAAGAATCTCAAGCGCATGGGTGCTCCCCATCGTTATCTTGATGGCAAGAACATCGTTCTGCTGTTTGAAAAGACTTCGACGCGTACGCGCTGCGCTTTCGAGGTGGGCGGTATGGATCTCGGCTTAGGTGTAACCTACCTTGATCCCGGTTCGTCGCAGATGGGCAAAAAGGAGTCCATTGAGGATACCGCCCGCGTGCTTGGTCGCATGTACGATGGTATCGAGTATCGTGGCTCTGACCAGTCCATTGTTGAGGAGCTTGCCGATAAAGCCGGCGTTCCCGTGTGGAATGGTCTCACCAATGAGTATCACCCGACCCAGGCTTTGGCGGATATCCTTACGATGCGCGAGGAATTCGGTGACACGCGTGGCCTCAAGCTGACCTATCTCGGCAAGGAGCAGGGCAATGTAAGCGATTCCCTCATGGTTATCTGCGCCAAGCTCGGCATCAACTTCTGCTCTTGTGGGCCGAAGGGCGACGTTGAGGGCGCTACCCACTTTGATCCCGAGCTGCTCGAGACTTGCCAGAAGATCGCCGAGGAAAATGGCTGCACCATTCAGCTTACTGACAACATCGATGAGGGCGTAAAGGATGCCGATGTTATTTACACCGATGTCTGGGTTGGCATGGGCCAGGCTGAGGAGCTCTGGAAGAGCCGTATCGAGCTGCTCTCCCCGTACCGCGTAACCTCGGAGGTCATGGCGAAGGCAAACCCCAACGCTATCTTCATGCATTGCCTCCCGAGTTTCCACGATACCAAGACCACCATCGGAGCGGAAATCGCGGAGAAGTTCGGCGTAACCGAGATGGAGGTCTCCGACGAGGTCTTCGAGTCCGATAAGTCTCGCGTCTTCCAAGAGGCAGAGAACCGCATGCATACCATTAAAGCCGTGATGTACGCTACTCTTCGATAAGGAGGCACGCATGTCCAAACCCTACGGTAAGCCCGATCGTATTGTCGTCGCTCTCGGCGGCAACGCCCTCGGCAACAACCCCGTCGAGCAGATCGAGGCCGTGAGCAACACCGCCCACGCCCTCCTCGGCCTCATCGAGCAGGGCAACGAGATCATCATCACCCACGGCAACGGCCCGCAGGTCGGCATGATCCAGAACGCCTTCGCCGCCGCCCACGACGCCATCGGCACCCCCGAGATGCCGCTGCCCGAGTGCGGCGCCATGTCCCAGGGCTACATTGGCTATCACCTGCAGCAGGGCATCGGCCGCGAGATGCACAAGCGCTATAAGCGTTGGCACGCCGCCACCGTCGTCACCCAGATCGAGTGCGACCCCGACGATCCCGCGTTCAAGAACCCGACCAAGCCGATCGGCCCCTTCTACACCGAGGAGCAGGCCAAGGAGTTCATGGCCGAGGATCCCTCCAAGGTCTTCGTCGAGGACTCCGGCCGCGGCTGGCGTCGCGTCGTCGCTTCCCCCGATCCCAAGAAGATCGTCGAGGCCGACTCCATCCTCAACCTGCTCGACAATGAGTTCATCGTCATCGCCTGCGGTGGCGGCGGCATCCCCGTCGTCCGCGACTACGAGAACAAGGGCTGCTACAAGGGCGTCCTCGCCGTCATCGACAAGGACCTGGGCGGCGAGCTGCTGGCCGAGGACTGCGACGCCGACGTCCTGTTCCTGCTGACCGCCGTCGAGCACGTCGCCATCAACTTCGGCAAGCCCAACCAGGAGGAGCTCGAGGACCTCACCGCCGACGAGGCCGAGCGCCTGGCCGACGAGGGCCAGTTCGGCAAGGGTTCCATGGAGCCCAAGGTCCGCGCTGCTATCAAGTTCGCCCGTTCCCGCAAGGGCCGCACCTGCATCATCGGCGCTCTGGACAAGGCCGCCGAGACCATGGCCGGCCTCTCCGGTACCCGCATCCACGAGTAGTCTCTACTCTGTTGTATCTCTCGTGGGCGCCGGGCAAAGCGCCCACAAACTAGCCTCTCTTCATGAGCCCCGCAGTCCGCTCCGACTGCGGGGCTTTTGTTTCAACCCGGCACTTGGGGACGTTCCTTTCCTACCGGCATCTTGGGACAGTCCTTTTCGACAGCACGAGCGGTCGTCCGCAAAGGCTGTCCCCAACGACCACTCATTTAAGTCTGTCCCCAACGACTAGTAAAGTCTGTCCCCAATGACTAGTAGGCCCACATGGCTTCGATTTCGTTGAGGACTTCTACGACGCCCCAGCGGCGGGCGCTACGGCTGGGCGAATTGGGATCGTAGACACCGATCTGGTCGGCGTCGTCAATGCCGTAGAGCACGATGTAATGACCCACGTTGGTAAACGTGCCGGGACGCACGGCGGCGATTACGGGGGCACCTGAGCGCAAGGCCTGGGCCATCGAGTCTCGATCGTTGTAGAGCTGCGTCCCGTTAAGCCCCAGCTGCCATGCACCGCTCGTCATAAATGACCACTCGGTGGCACCGGTGGGGGCATAGTTGCCCGCCTCGGAAAGGGCGCACATATCTGCCGGTGTCATATCGGTGCGCCCCGTTTTAAAGATGTAGACCATGGTGAGGCAGGTGGGTCCGCAGCCGTTTTGGCGGATGGTGCCGCCGGCGTAGGGCAGCTCCGACCATGCGGGGTCAATCTGGTAGATATGCGGCATGGTGCCGGCACTCCACTGCGAACGCGGGGTCGAAAAAGCAAACGAGTAGCCGAGTGCGACCGGGGCTTTGAGGAGCTTTTCCTCGGCGGTGGGCTCTAGACCGGCAGAGCCATGCGAGGCACACGACCCCAGATACACAAAGGCCAGACATGCCATGATGGAGCACAGGGCAAGACGGAGACGATGAATCTGCGGATTGGCGGCCCTGGCACGTCCCATCGGCCGTGGCTGCTTTGCGCCGCGTCCGCCGCGGGGCTTCGAAAAGAAACGGCTGATGTGATCGTCAGACTTTCGCCGATCGTTTTTCTGCCGCCGAGGCACTTCGGCCCGGCGTTGACAGGTGCCCGAGTATGGGCGATCCGTCTGGCGCGTGTTGGCATTCTGCGGCATAGACGACGAGGGGCGATTCTGCGGACGCTGCGGGTTCTGCGGCCCGTCGTTGTCAGAAGCACTCCTGGATGTTGGCGTGGTACGCCCGGCAAGGCGAACGTTTCGCTGCCGTTCGCCGTCATTGTATTCATATGCCATTTGTACCGCCTCGTCTCATATATAACCCGTTCATCCTACAAAAAAGACGTGCAGCAAATGAGCACGTGCGACAAAAGTTCGATAAACGGCACGAACAAGGTGGGCTTGGCGCCATAAAGCGACATCTTCCGCGAGCAATCGAATCGCGCCATCAAAACGGGCGCTCGCACCGAGTGGCGCCCCTCGCCGTTCGTCCCAAAAACGGTGCCGCTCGTTTTGTAGTTCTGCCTTCGGTCGAGTCACAAGCGGCGTTGCTGTGCCAAGGCCGTATCTTAAAGCCACGAAATAAAAGCGCGCGGCAAAACGGACCGCGCAAGGGGTGACGTCAAGGGGCGTCAAATAGGAAAGGAGGGGAACAATGGCGGACAAGAACGCAGAAGTTGCAGTCGAGGATAACGGCGGCATGAAGAAAACGCTTTCGCTCTGGAACTTCTTCACCATCGGTTTCGGTGCCATCATCGGTACCGGTTGGGTTCTGCAGGTCGGCGACTGGATGGTCGTGGGTGGCGGTCCCGTTCCCGCTATGATCGCATTCCTCTTGGGTGCAATCTTCCTCGTGCCCGTCGGAGCTGTTTTCGGTGAGCTTACGGCTGCTATCCCCATCTCGGGCGGCATCGTCGAGTATGTCGATCGTAGCTTTGGCCGTACGCTGAGCTACATCACCGGTTGGCTCCTGGCCCTGGGCAACGGCATCCTGTGCCCGTGGGAGGCCATTGCCATCTCGACTCTCGTGTCCGAGATGTTCGGTAGCCTGCCCGGTCTTGAGTGGCTGCGCGCTGTCAAGCTCTACACCATCCTGGGCGCCGACGTTTACCTGTTCCCGACGCTGATCGCGCTCGGCTTTGCAGCCTACGTCATCTTCCTCAATTTTCGCGGTGCCAGCTCGGCCGCCAAGCTCCAAGCCTTCCTGACCAAGGCCCTGCTCTGCGGCATGCTGCTCGCCATGGGCGTCTCGCTGTTCACCGGCTCGCCGGACAACGCCATGCCCGTGTTCTCCCAGGTCGCCGGTGCTGGCGGCGGCAAGGCCGCCACCGAGGGCACTAGCCTGTTCGCCGGCATCGTGTCGGTCCTGGTTCTGACCCCGTTCTTCTATGCCGGTTTCGACACCATTCCTCAGCAGGCCGAGGAAGCAGCCGAGGGCCTCAACTGGAACAAGTTCGGCAAGATCATCTCCCTGGCCCTGCTGGCCGCCGGCGGCTTCTACATGGTCTGCATCTACTCGTTCGGCACCATCCTCGACTGGCATGAGTTTGTTAAGAGCCCGGTTCCCGCGCTTGCCTGCCTCAAGGGCATCAACATGCTCCTGTACCTGGCCATGCTCGTCATCGCCACGCTTGGACCCATGGGCCCGATGAACTCCTTCTACGGCGCCACGAGCCGCATTATGCTCGCCATGGGCCGCAAGGGCCAGCTGCCCGAGAAGTTCGCCGAGGTCGATCCCAGCTCCGGCGCTCCCAAGCTTGCCTGCGTCGTTCTGGGCGTCATCACCGTCGTCGGTCCGTTCCTGGGCAAGAACATGCTCATCCCTCTGACCAACGTTTCGGCTCTCGCCTTCATCTTCTCCTGCGGCATGGTCGCCCTCGCCTGCCTGCGCATGCGCTTCACCGAGCCCGACCTGCCTCGTCCCTACGAGGTGCCCGGCGGCAAGTTTGGCATCTCCCTCGCTATCGCCGCCTGCGCCATCATCATCGGCCTGCTCGTGATTCCGTTCTCTCCCGCCTCCCTCAACATGGTGGAGTGGAGCATCGTGATCGGCTGGTTGGCTATTGGCCTGGCCCTCATGGCTTTCACCAATTCCCGCAAAAAGTAACGCCTAGCCGGGGCGGATCGGGTGCGCGGAATCCTCTCTTCCGCGCGCCGAACCCGGCGCCACTTGGGTAGCTTTGTGAGGCCTTAACCCAACACGGCCTCGCCCACTATATGGATCCATAAGGAGGAACCATGTCCACTAAGTATGCAATCGTTGGCGGCAAGCTCATCGACGGTACCGGTGCCGAGCCGGTCGAGAACTCCCTCGTTCTCGTCGACGACAACGGCAAGATCGAGTACGCCGGCGCCATGCAGGACCTTCCCGAGGGCGTTGAGGTCATCGACGCCGCCGGCAAGACCGTCCTTCCCGGCCTGATCGACACCCACCTGCACTTCTCGGGCAACTTGACCGACGATGACACCGACTGGGTCATGCAACCGCTCCTCGAGAAGCAGGCCGTCGCCGTCAAGCAGGCCTACGACTGCCTCACCCACGGCCTCACCACCGTCTGCGAGATTGGTCGCTTTGGTATCCAGATCCGTGACTGCATCGACAAGGGCGTCTTCAAGGGCCCGCGCGTTCTGGCCACCGGCCTTGGCTTCTGCCGCGTTGCCGGCCACGGCGACTCCCACCACTGCAGCCAGGAGCTCAACAAGGAATCGCACCCCTGGGGCGACCAGGTCGACGGTCCTTGGGATCTGCGCAAGGCCGTCCGTCGTCGCCTGCGCGAGAACCCCGATGCCATAAAGATCTGGGCTACCGGTGGCGGCATCTGGCGTTGGGATTCCGGTCGCGACCAGCACTATTGCTCCGAGGAGATCCAGGCCGTGGTCGAAGAGGCAAAGATGGTCGGCATCCCCGTGTGGAGTCACTGCTACAACAACCACGCCGCCGCCTACGACTCCGTTCGCTTTGGCTGCGAGCAGCTGATTCACGGCTTCGATATCGATGAGCGCACCATGGACCTCATGGCCGAGCAGGGCACCTTCTTCACCCCGACGATCGCCTTCCTGCCCACCTGGTACGCCACCTATCCGCCCGTCTACGTCCCCGAGCTGCACGACAAGTACGAGGGCACCCTGGTCGAGAAGGAGCTGCAGCGCAACTACGACTGCCTGCGCGAGGCCAAGAAGCGCGGCGTCGTCATGACGATCGGCTCCGACTCCTTCTCCTTCGTCACCCCGTACGGCACCTGCTCCATCGAGGAGATGTACGAGTTCGTCGACAAGATCGGCTTCACTCCGGTCGAGACCATCACCTGCGCCACCCTCAACGGTGCCAAGATGTGCCACATCGAGGACGAGACCGGTTCCATCGAGGCCGGCAAGTGCGCCGACCTGCTGGTTGTCAACGGTGACGTCGCCGCCGACATCCACGTGCTCAACACCGACAACATGGACGTCATCATGAAGGACGGCTGGATCGTCGAGGCTGGCACCTTTGGCGAGGCCAACAAATACAGCGCCTAAGATACCGTTTGTCGATGGCTGGATGTAAAACACAGTTTTTGATTGCATAATGCAATGGAGAGGGTCGCTTGCGGCCCTCTTTATTGCTATGGGTGCTAAGGACAAGAGGGGATGACGGTGGATTTAAACAGGCTGATTCTGGGCAAGAGCTACAACTCTACCAAGGTCTTTCGTACGGCCCAGCATGTGGTTCAGGCCATCCTGCTCGGTATTGTCGTTCCGGCGCTTATCCTGCTGCTTATCTGGGATTTAACCGATAATCCCAATCCCGTTCCGGGCGTTGTCGTTATTGCCGGCCTGGTCATGCTGTGCTTCTTTTTCTCGTATGTCTTTGTGGTCCCCGACGACCTCACATCGAGCGCAACCGACCGTACGCTCGCCATCGCATCAAAAATATTCGCCTACACGTCGCGCGGCCTTACGCCCGAAGCGGCCCTGGGCGCCTCTAAAATTATCCTGTCCGAGACCATCGCCTCTGCCATCTGCTTTACCGATGGCAAACAGGTGTTGGCAAGCTGGGGCGAGGACTCGGCAAAGTGCCCTGCCGGCACCCCGGTTGTGCTCAAGACCACGCTCAACGTGATCGAGTCCGGCGAGCAGAGTGTATTTTCGCGCGACGCCTCCAATGAGACGGGCGGCTATTTTCCCCGCCTGCGCGCCGGCATTGTCGCGCCGCTTACCGTGCGCGGGCATTGCGTGGGTACGCTCGAGCTGTACTATCCCCGCCTGAGCAGCATCGATATGCGCCAGACGGCGTTGGCCTCGGGTTTTGCCGATCTCATCTCCACGCAGCTCGCCAGCTTTGAGCTCGAGCGCCAGGACGAGCTCACAGCCCGCGTGGAGCTTCGGGCCCTGCAGTCGCAGGTCGACCCGCATTTTCTGTTCAACACCATTAGCACGATCGTGTCGCTCGTTCGAACCGAGCCCGACAAGGCGCGATCGCTGCTCATCGATTTTTCCAATTACTATCGTCAGACGCTTTCTGACTCCGATACGCTCACCACGCTCGAGCATGAGGTGGAACAGGGCACCCGTTATATCAATCTTATGCAGGCCCGGTATGGCGACGGCCGTCTGCGCGTCTCGGTCGATATCGACTTTGAGGTGCGCGATTGCATGGTGCCGCCGTTTATCTTGCAGCCGTTGCTCGAAAACTGCATCAAGCATGCGCAGCGCGAGACCGAGCCGCTTTCTATTCGTGTTAGGGCTTTTGAGACCGATGACGGCTTGGAGATCATCGTCGAAGATGACGGCATCGGTATGAGCGAAGAAGTCTGCGCGCATCTGTTTGAGCAGCATCGCCGAGAGGAGCCCGAGAGCATTACCGCCGACGGATCCATCAAGCGAGGTTGCGGCCTGGCGCTCTTCAACGTGCTTCAGCGCATCCATTTCTTTTACGGAGAAGATTCTGGCATGCGCGTGAAGTCCCAGGAAGGCGTGGGAACACAGGTCATCGTCGAGCTGAACGGCGAGCCGCATGAGCCGGCGCCGATGAAGGTGTAGCGCGCGGTTGGATTGAGAGAAAAAAAGAGGGGAAGCACATATGTCCGAGGGATGGAACATCTTGGTGGTTGATGACGAGCCCCCTATTAGGGCTGAGCTACGTTATCTGTTGGAAAAGGATGCGCGTGTGGGCCAGATTGCCGAGGCGGGCAATGTCACCGAGGCTGTGGAATCGATCCTGTCGAACAAGCCCGACGTCTTGTTTTTGGATATCACGATGCCCGGTCGCTCGGGAATCGAGCTTGCCGAGACGCTGCAGAACCTAAAGACGCCGCCGGTCGTGGTGTTTGTGACGGCATTTGCCGAGTATGCGGCCGATGCCTATAACCTCGATGCCGTCGATTACATCGTCAAGCCGGTCGAGGACGCGCGCCTGTCGAAGGCGCTCGACAAGATCGAAACCGCCCTGGGTGTTCGCCGCGCTGTCCATACCCCGCGCCAGCCCCTTCGCCTGACGGTGGATCGTGGGGGTAAAAAGGTGTTCATTCCCGTGGCGGATGTCTGCTACTTTGAGGCACGCGCCGATTTTTGCAACGCCGTCTGCGCCGAGGGAACATACCTGATCAATGAGTCGATTTCCTCGCTCGAGCGGCGCCTGGCCTCCGAGGGTTTTATCCGTGTCCACCGCAGTTATCTGGTCAATTTGGAAGACGTGCACAATGTCGAGATCGGCTCCACGGGCCTGATGGAGCTCAGGCTCGATCGCGTGACCTCGACGGTGCCCGTGTCCCGCCGTCGCGCCGCCGAGGTTAAGACGCACCTGGGGCTTGCGTAAGCGGTCCGCACGCCACCGTTTACCGCCGCAGGTTTGGCACGGGCGCGCGGTGGGCATAATGGGTGGCATCGAATGAAATCGAAAGGATCATTATGCCTGCGCTCATTACGCATCATCTGTTTGGCGAGGAAAGCATCGACCGTCTTCCGCAGGGCGTTATCACGTCCGACGAGGAGCGTATTGCCTTTATCCTGGGCAACCAGGGCCCCGACCCGTTTTTCTTCCACATTCTGACACCGCGTGTTTCCGACTGTACGCTGCTGGCGCAGGTCATGCATCGCTCGCGCATGTCTCGCCAGTTCGCGTGCCTGCGCGACGGCGTGTCGCATCTGCTGCCGCGCGACGCCAGCTTGGGTCGCGCCTTTGCGCTGGGTCTGCTGTCTCATTACGTGCTCGACCGCAACGCCCACCCCTTTGTCTATGAGCAGCAGTTTGGCATCGTGGAGTCCGATTCAGAGCTTGAGGATTCGAGCAGTCAGGTCCATGCCGTGATCGAGAGCGACCTGGATGTACTGATGCTGCAGCTTAAGCGCGATGGCGCTACGGTCGACGATTACCCGCCGGCGGGCGAGATCGTCACCACCGATCGCATCAGTCGCGTGGCCGGCGTGCTGATGAGCTATGTTGCCGGACGCGTGTACGGCATTGACATTCCGGCGGGGGAGTACGGTGCTGCCGTTGCCAATATGCAGCGACTTTACCGTGCGATTGAGCCGGCCGACTCCGTAAAGACGCGCGCGATCTCGCTGGTTGAGGGGTTGGTGCACGACTACTCGCTGCTCGACGGCCTTGCCCATCGCGTGACGACGGAGCTGCCCGAGCGCACCGGTAACCTGGGCCATCTGACATGGAAGAATCCCTTTACCGATGAGGTCTCGAACGAGAGTTTCCCCGAGGTCTTTGATCGCGCGCTGGTCGATTACGAGTGCACGGTCGCGCGTTTTATCGAGACCGGTGACATGGAGGCCGTGACCGGTCACGTCAACTACAGCGGCCGCGTGCTCGGCACCGACGAGGAGTTCGACCGCGAGGAGTAGGGTCCGCTCCTGTCTCTTTGCCGAATCCTTACCGGCGCCTCCGTGCAATTGGGGTACGATGAACTAGCTGCATATCGGGCGAATACGAAGGGTCCCTGTCCATGAAATACACCAAGCTCGAGCGTAACTGGGTCATGTACGATGTGGGAAACTCGGCCCTCGTGCTGCTCAATACCTCGGTGGTGCCCATCTACTTTAACGCCATCAATACCGGCGCTTCCTCGGCAGACCTGGTGGTCGCTTGGGGCAACGCGCAGACGATTGCCTCGCTGGTCATTGCCATGCTCATGCCCATTCTGGGCGCGCTTGCCGATTACGCCGGCAACAAGATCAAGTTCTTCTTGGGCTTCTTCCTCACGGGCCTGGTTCTTTGCCTGGCGCAGGCTATCCCAATGTCCGCCATGGCATTTTTGACTGTGTACGTGCTGTGCACCATCGGCCTCAACTCTTCTATGACGTTCTACGACGCCATGCTGCCCGACATTACCACCGACGAGCGCATGGACGTCGTGTCCAGCTCGGGCTATGCCTGGGGCTACATCGGTTCCACCGTGCCGTTCATCATCTGCCTGGCGCTTATCATGGGTGGTCCCGCTCTTGGTGTCCCCACCATGCTGGCAACGCGTCTGTCGTTTGTCATCACTGGTGCCTGGTGGCTCATCTTTACCCTGCCGCTCATTCGCACCTATAAGCAAAAGTACGGTCGCGAGCGTGGTCCCGAGGACACCATCGGCCACATCGTGGGCGGCGTGTTCTCCGAGGTCGGACACACCATGCGCGAGATTGCCCACAACAAGACCGTGCTGGTCTACATGATCGCGTTCTTCTTCTACATCGACGGTGTGCACACGGTCATTTCCATGGCAACCAGCTATGGATCGGCTTTGGGCATCGACTCGACCCAACTGGTGCTGGCTCTGCTCGTTACGCAGTTTGTGGCCTTTCCGTCCGCCATCATCTACGGCAAGCTTGCCGGTCGCGTGGGCACACTCAATATGATCTTGGTGGCCGTCGCCGCCTATATGGGCATCGTGCTCTTTGCCGCGTTCTTCCTCAAGACCGCCTTTGAATTCTGGGTGCTTGCCATTATGGTCGGCCTGTTCCAGGGCGGTGTGCAGGCGCTCAGCCGTAGCTACTTCGGCCGCATTATTCCCAAGGAAAAGTCCAACGAGTACTACGGCTTCTTTGATATCTTTGGCCGCTATGCAAGTGTCATGGGCACCTTCTTGGTGTCGGTCGTCACCTCGCTGACCGGCAACCCCTCGCTGGGCGTCCTGTCTATCGGCGTGCTGCTGGTGGTGGGCTTTGTGCTGCTGGTCCGTCTGTCCTGCATGTCTCAGACGGCAGAGCAGGCCGCATAGGAACTTGCCGGTAATTGCGTCCGCCGCGATACTCTTTTGGGGTTATCCGCAATAAACATTCTGACTTTCGAACAATGATTAGCCCAAGTGGGTATGATGGAGTCAGCTAGGTCGCGGGGCGTCGCCTGTGTTTGGCGGCGTCCCGTTTTTGTGTTGCAGGGAGGGTAAGGCATGAACGCCACGGTCGTGATTCCAACGTATTGGGCGGGCGATGACGCTCGCGCAAACGCCCCTGGCACCTATGACCATTCGACACGACTCAACGCCGACAATCCCGAACTCGACCGCTGCCTGGTCTCGCTTGAGCAGGTACGTGACATCCCGCGCATCATCCTTTTGGTGGTCTGTCCCGTTTCTGCCACAGCCGATGTGTCGCTGCGCGTGCACGAGATTGTCGACGCGCATCCCACGCTCAAGGTCACCGTTGTTACCAACACCCAGGCCTCGCGCATCGCAGACCGGGTTGCTCAGATCGCACCCAAGGGTTCGGGCGAGTGCGTGAGTCTGCGAGGCTACGGCGCCATCCGCAACATGGGGCTAGCCTGTGCCGCTGTGCTGGGGCATGACGCGGTTATCTTTTTGGATGACGATGAGACTGTCATCGACGCCGACTTTATGAAGCGCGCGACCTATGCGCTGGGCCAGCAGACGCGTCAGGGCCTGCCGATTTTGGTCAAGAGCGGTTACTTTTACGATCGCGACGGATCCCCGCTGGCGCCCACGGACAAGGTGGGCATCTGCCATCGTTGGTGGACCAAGCGCATCGAGTTCAACCGTTGGATGAAAAAGGCGCTCTCGGGCACCCGCATCTCGCGCTCCAACTACGTGTGCGGCGGCCTGATGGCCCTGCACGCCCGCGCCTTTACGCGTGTGGCCTTTGATCCGTTTATCACCCGTGGCGAGGATCTGGATTACCTCTTTAACATGCGCATGTTTGGCTATGACGTGTGGTTTGACAACGAGTGGGCCGTTCGTCACCTGCCGCCCGAGTCCGAGAAGCGCTCACCGCGCTTTATGCAGGATGTATACCGTTGGTACTACGAACGGGCCAAGTTGACGTTCGCCGCGCATCAAAAGGAGCTCATCCCCGTTACGGCGGCATCGCTCATGCCCTACCCGGGCCCGTGGATTTCGCGCGAGCTCGACGACCGCGTGCGCAAGACCGCTATGGTCCGCAGCGTGTTTACCCGCGAGCATGAGGGGTATCTGCGCATCTGGCGTCATGGTATTGACGAGGCCAAGACCTATGCCCGCCAAAACGCTGCAAGCTATCTGCGTTTCCAGAGCTTTTGGCCCAAGATCATGGACGGGCTTTGGCGTGACGCACAACTGATCAGTATCCTGGAGGGGGCCGAATGATCGACCGCCGCGCCCAGCGCGATAGTTCAATATCAATCTTTCGCATCATTGCCGTTGCCTGCGCCATTTGCGTGCTGGTGTACTTTATTTTTGCCTTGGTGACCGGTATCGAGCCGATCGCCACGGTGATTGCCTGCGCGCTGCTGTGCATCTTTCTGTGCATCTTTATCTTTTTGACGCTCAATCCCGATTCGGTGCGCTCCCAGTACACCGAGGAGACGCTCTCGGTGGCCTCGGCCATGCTCGAGGACATTAAGGGCGGTCTGACGCAGGAATCGGCGCGTTTGGTGTGCCGGCGCATTTTGCCCGAGACGCGCGCCATGACGGTGGCCATCACCGACGAGGACAACGTGCTTGCCTGCGCGGGCGAGTTTGAGGAAAAACTGCTGCCCGATACTCCCATCCACACGCTTGCCACGCGCTACGTTATCGAACATGGCATCGTGCAGTCGTTCAACCGTATGGTGGATGTCGTGGGTTCGGACGGCTCGCACAACCAAGTCCCCGCCGGCATTATCGCTCCCATCAAGGTGGGCGATCGTACCGTCGGCACGCTCAAGTTCTACTACAAGACCCCGCGCGCCGTCGACCGTACCCAGTACGCGCTTGCCTCGGGCTTTGCCGAGATCTTGTCCACGCAGCTCGCCATCCACGAGCTCGAGGTGCAAAAGGAACTCACGGCGCGCGCTGAGGTGCGTGCGCTGCAGGCGCAGATTAACCCGCACTTCCTGTTCAACACGCTGAACACCATTGCATCGTTTACGCGCACCGACCCGTTGCGGGCCCGCGAACTGCTTCGTGAGTTCTCATCGTTCTATCGTGCCACGCTCGACAACTCGGGATCGCTTATTCCGGTCTCGCGCGAGGTCGCACAGACCAAGCGCTACCTTACCTTTGAGAAGGCCCGCTTTGGCGAGGACCGCGTGCTTGCGACGTTCGATGTGTCCGAGGACGTGGAAGATACGCTGGTGCCGGCGTTCGTGATCCAGCCGATTGTCGAGAACGCCGTACGTCATGGTATGGGCGATGACGACGCCCTGAGGATCGACGTGACCGTTCACCAAGACGGCGAGGATGCAATCTTGATTGCCGTGGCCGATAATGGCGTGGGCATGGATGAGGGTACCGCCGCCAGACTGTTTGACGAGCGCTCTGCCCGTCCCGACGCCAGCTCTCCCCAGGGTGGCGGCGCCGGTGTGGCCATGCACAATATTTCGGAGCGCATCCATCGCTTTTATGGGCCGCACTCCTATACGCGTGTCGAATCGGCGCCGGGCAAGGGCACCAAAGTGCTCCTTCATCTTGATTTGTCAGAGAGGATCTTTGACATTCAAGAGTAAAATAAAAGGCTACGGGCTCAACGTCATGCGACGGATGCCCGGCGTAGTTAGTTGACGAAAGGTTTTATCCCTATGCTGCGTGCGATGATTGTGGATGATGAGGCGCCGGCTCGCTCGGAGCTTCGCTTCCTGCTCGAGCAAACGGGCAAGATCGGCACGATCACGGAGGCGTCGAGCGTCCGCTCCGCCATCGAGATGCTTATGGAAAGTCGCGTGGATGTCGTGTTTCTCGATATCTCGATGCCCGGTGCCTCGGGCCTGCAACTTGCCGAGGCGCTGCATAAGCTCAAAAATCCGCCGGCGATCGTGTTTGTGACTGCGTATAGCGACCATGCGGTCGAGGCATTCGACGTCGATGCCGTCGATTATCTGATGAAGCCTGTCGAGGAAGCTCGCTTGGATCGCGCGATCGAGAAGGTCATGCAACGCGCCAAGCCGGTTACGGACAGCAAAGTGACCATCGAGCGTATCCCGGTGGAAAAGGGCGGCCGCAAGGTGCTCATTCCCGTGGATGACATCCGCTTTATCATGGCAAAGGACGATTACTCCTGCATCTATACCGTCGATGATCGCTTTTTGTCGACGACCTCGCTGGCGCAGTTTGAGGCCAAGCTCTGCGACTTTGGCTTCTTCCGTGTTCACCGCCGCTATATCGCCAACCTAGCGTGCGTCACGGACGTCGAGACGGTGCCCTCGGGCGCCATCCAGCTGGGCATTACGGGCGTCGACGAACGCGTGCCGGTTTCTCGCCGCCGCGTCGTGCCGCTCAAGAAGGCCCTGAGTCTCTAGCACGCTGGCCCCGCAGCCCTGTAGACCCATCGTCTGCGGAGCCGTGGGGCCTTTTTTGTATGTATCTGCCGAATCGTTTTTTGCGGAAGGGATCCCATGAACAGTGCAAGCGCCAAGCGTATCGACATCATCTCGGACACCCACGGCTATTTATCGCCTGCGCTCTTGGATGAGCTTGAGGGCGCAGACCTGATCATCCACGCCGGCGACCTCACGTCAGAGATGGACTACGAGCACCTATGCACCATCGCCCCCGTGCGGGCCGTCTTGGGCAACAACGATTACTACCGCGACTACGGCCCCGATGTAGACCGTCTTGCACTCTTTACCTACGAAGGCCTCAAATTCGCCGTAGCCCACTACCGCGAAGACCTTCCGGTGGGATCCGTAGACGTAGCCATCAACGGTCACACCCACGTAACCAAAGAAGCCCAAGTGGGCCGCTGCTTAGTCCTCAACCCGGGCAGCGCCAGCTACCCCAGAGGCACCCGAGGCCCCACCATGGCCAGAATGCTCGTCAAAGACGGCAAGATCCTAAGCACCAAGTTTATTGACTTGGACTAACCGCAACAAAAGGCAGAGCTTCAGCGACAACCTTAGACAACCCCGCCGAGGAGAACGGGGACCTCGAGCCGCGGAAGCGGCGAGGAACAACAACGACTCGAACAAAGTGACGGCAGGGAGGGTCTCCGGGGCTGGGGGCGGGGGTTAAGTTTGTCGCGAGTTCCGCACGCAAAGGAAAGCACTTAATGTGCTTTCCGTCTTGCGCAGG